>DATJMX010000083.1 GCA_035508495.1 Candidatus Binataceae bacterium | reverse complement strand
TTTCTCACTCCGAGCCGATGCTGTCGCTGCCCTTCTTCGCCATCCCAGGGAGCAACGTGAGGTTTCACCACCATCCAGCGAATCGTATCGACATCGATGATCGCGCAGTTACCTGAGAGCTCCGCGTATTCGCAGGCCACCGTATTCTTGCCGGCGCCGGCAGGACCAGTGAGGATTAAACAGCGCTCCACGGCTCTACATGGAGCGTATATCAGAGCCTATCCAGGCGAACAGCACTCCGAGTAGAAAGAAGAATCGACATGGCTCGCTCCGCCGTCGCGGAAAAGCTTGCACCTGTAGCGGACGGGACTGGGCTCGCATTCGGACATCAAGGGCGACGCTCCGCGCGATGTGTGGCACCGGCCCCTTCGGAGCCTCCAAGATCCCTCGACTGCATTCGGGATGACGGAATTGAAGGCGAGTTGTGATGGAGATGACAGCTAGTCAGCATCGACTCTTAGCGAATCGAGTAGCCGCCGTCGACGTAAACTACCGAACCGGTGACGAAGTCCGAGGCGTGGGAGGCGAGGAATACTGCCGCGCCGGCCATTTCTTCTGGGGTGCCGAAGCGGCCGGCTGGGGTGCGGGTGATTATTTCGTCGTGGAACGGGCCGGATTGAGCGGCGGCCGTCATGTCGGTCGTGATCCATCCGGGAACGATCGCGTTGACCTGGATATTTTTGCGCGCGAGCTCGATCGCCATCGTCTTGGTCATCTGGACGAGGCCGCCCTTCGAGGCCGAGTAGGAAATGACGAAGCCGCCGCCGAAGCGCGCGTACTCGCTCGCGATATTGATGATCTTGCCGCCGCCGCGCCGCGCCATCGCCTGAGCCGCGATCTGCGAGAGGAAAAAGCACGAGTTGAGATTGGTCTCGATAACCTGATCCCAATCCTGCGCGTCGTATTTGAGCATGGGCTTGTTGATCGCCATCCCGGAGTTGTTGACCAGGATCGTGACCGGGCCGAGGCGGCGCTCGACTTCCTCGAAGGCGGGGCGGAGCGTGTCGCGGCGAGTGACATCGAGCTTGAGCGCGATCGCTTTCACGCCGAGCGCCTCGATCTCTCTCAGCACGGCCGCGCCTTTCCCTTCATTGCGCGCGAGGATCGCGATCGCAGAGCCGGCCTCGGCAAGTCCGAGCGCAATGCCACGCCCGATACCGCCATTGCCGCCGGTAACGATCGCAACGTTGCCGGCAAGGTCAAACATCTTTGGCGCCGCCATTCTCTGAACTCCTTAGCGGATGCGGAATCCGCCGTCGGCGATTAGATCAGAGCCCGTCACAAAGCTCGCGGCGCGCGAGGCCAGAAACACCGCGGCGCCGGCCATCTCCTCGGGGTCGGCGAAGCGGCCTGCGGGCGTACGCTGGACCATCTCGGCCTTCACCCAGGCGTATTGCGGATCGTTGCGAATCCAGTCGGTCATGTCGGTCGTGGTCCACCCGGGCGCCAGCGAATTGACCTGGATATTGTGCGGCGCAAGTTCGATCGCGAGGCATCGCGTGAGCTGAAGCATCCCACCCTTGCTTACTCCGTAAGACGGAAAAATCGGGGTGCCCATGTAGCCGCCGATACTCGCGACGTTGATGATCTTGCCGCCGGACTTGCGCGCGATCATCGACTGCGCCGCGTACTTCGAGAGCAGAAAGCATGCGGTGAGATCCGTCTCGAGCACAGCATCCCAATCTTCCTCGGTGTGATCGAGGAGCGATTTGAGCACCGCGAAGCCGGCATTATTGACGAGGATGTCGATCGATCCGAGGCGCTTCTCGACTTCATCGAAGGCGGGCTTGATGCCCTTGCGATTGGAGAGATCGAGCTTCGTCGCCATCGCGCGAGCGCCCATCGCTTCGAGCTCGGCGAGCGCCGCGCGATTGCGCTCTTCGTTGCGGGCGAAGATCGCGACCGTGGCGCCTGCGCGCGCGAGGCCGAGCGCGATCGCGCGGCCGATACCGCCGTTGCCGCCAGTGACCAGCGCCACCTTGCCGCTCAGATCGAACATCTTGAGATCAGCCATTATTGTCTCCTGACCTTTCGTCATCAGCACGGACTCCGCGTTGGACAGTGGAGCCGCGTGACTTCTATATTGGCCTTTCGCGCGTTTGCCCAGAGGATGTCAAAGGGACGCGTGATTCTCCAATCAAAGGATAACTCTCAGGATGGGACTCAGAACCGCTGAACAGTACAAAGCCTCGCTGCGCGACGGGCGTGCGGTTTATTTCCGCGGCGAAAAAGTCGAAGACGTCAACACGCATCCCGTCATCGGCATCGCGGTCGAGCATGCCGCGCTCGACTACAGAATGGCCGACGATCCGAAATATCGCGAGCTGGCCGTCATCAAGGAAGGCAATGACGAGTACAGCCGCTACTTTCATATTCCGCAGAACGGTGACGACCTGCTCAAGCGCAGCCAGCTGATCGCGGCCTCGACGCGCGAAGGCGCGACGCTGGTCGTGCTGATCAAGGAGATCGGCAGCGACGCGCTGCTCGCGCTCAATATAATCGGCGAGCGGATGGCGGCAGCGGGCAAGCCCGAATATCGCGAGCGGATCAAAAAGTACCATCGCCTGTGCCGCGACAACGATCTTGCCGTCGCCGTGGCGCAGACCGACGTGAAGGGCGATCGCTCGCTCGGCCCCACACAGCAGGAGCATCCCGATTACTACGTGCGCGTCGTCGAGGAGCGTCCCGACGGCGTGGTCGTGCGCGGTGCGAAAGTTCACACGTCGGTATCGACCAACACCAACGAGGTGATCGTGCTGCCGACGCGCGCGATGCGGCCGGAGGACAAGGCCTATGCGATCGCGTTCGCGCTGCCGATCAACACGCCGGGGCTCAAGCTCATCGCGAGCCCGCACGGCAGCTCGAAGAAGAACGAGTTCGAGCATCCGATCAGCGCCAAGCACAAGATGATGGAAACGCTGACAGTGTTCGACGATGTATTCGTGCCGAAGGATCGCATCTTCCTGAACGGCGAGTGCGATTTCGCGGGCCTGCTCGCACTCACGTTCGTACGGTTCCATCGCTTCACGGCGGTGTCGTACAAGCTACCTCTCCTCGAAGCGCTTGCGGGAGTCGGTGCGGCCGCGGCGGAAGCCAACGGAATCACACGCGCGGGACACGTGCGGGATAAGCTGACGCATCTGGCGGCCTATCACACGACGGTGCGCGGCTTGATCGAGCACGCGGCGCGGACCTGCACGTATGAAGACGGCATCGCCGTGCCCAACACGCTCATCACGAACGTGGCGAAGTATCATTTCGCGCACAACTATCACGCCGCGGTGCAGGTCGTGCAGGACCTCGCCGGCGGACTGCTCGTCACTGCTCCAGCAGCCGAAGACTTCACCAGCGAAGCGACGCGCGCATACGTGCTGAAGTACATGGGCGGCGCAAAAGGCTTCGACGCGGAAAAGCGGATGCGCCTGCTAAACCTGATCAGCGATCTGACGTCGTCGGACTACGGCGGCTACCAGGAAGTGCTGGCGGTCCACGCCGAGGGCGGCTTCGAAGCGGAGAAGCTCCAGGCGTATCGCGAATACGACTTCAAGACCGTGACCGCGTACGCGAAAAAGCTCGCGGGCATTTAAGAAACCACAAAGACACGAAGACCACAAAGTCAGTCATAATAAGAAGAGCGACGCGCGAGAGCGCGCCGCTCTTCTTTCTTTGTGCCTTCGTGATTCTTCGTGGTGAGTTCTGCTTCCGTCTACTTGTCCGTCCGCAACTCGACCGTGTTGCCATCGGGATCGGTGATCCACAACTGGCGGCCGACGCCCATCCCGGCGGGAGCCTCGAGGAACTCGATGCCCTTTTCTTTGAGTGCGCGCTTGGTCTCCTCGAAGTCCTCGACTTCGAACGCAATATGAGGTCCGAGAGGGTCGGGCTTGCGGCCCAGGCCTTCGCTTGAAATCAAGTGCAGCGCGTTGTCGCCGATCCCGTACCACGCGCCGCCGAAGGGAAAGTTGGGACGCTCGATTCGCTTGAGGCCGACGACGTTTTCATAGAACTCGGTCGACTTGGCGACATCGGTGACGCGAAACGCGGCGTGATTCAGTGACTTGGGTTTCACCATGGGAGCTTCTCCTCGGGGCGATCCGAGTTGATCGTTATACAGCCGCAGAAAAATATTACCACTAAGGTCACAAAGCCACGAAGCGAAGCGGCGCGGACGCCGCTTCGTGGGAAGTCTTTCTTAGTGACCTTTCTGTCTTGAACTTCCTGCCTTTGTGGTGATCTTTTTTTCTTTCCCTCTCAGTCGAAGGCGCTCTCTCCCGTCACGTCACGGCCGAGGATCAGCGTGTGTACGTCGAAGGTGCCTTCGTAGGTGTTCACCGTTTCGAGGTTCAGCATGTGCCGGATGACGGGGTATTCGTTGACGATGCCGTTAGCGCCGAGCATATCGCGGGCGTCGCGCGCGATCTTGAGCGCCTCGTTGACGTTGTTGCGCTTGGCGAACGAGACGTGCTCGGGGCGCATCTTGCCCTGGTCCTTCAGATGCGCCAGGCGCATGCAGACCATCTGCGCCTTGGTGATTTCCGTCAGCATCTTCACGAGCTTGGCCTGGACGAGCTGGTAGCCGGCCAGCGGGCGCGTGAACTGCTTGCGTGACTTGGTGTAATCGAGCGCGCACTGGTAGCACGAGCGTGCGGCGCCGATTGCGCCCCATGCGATTCCGTAGCGCGCCTGCGTGAGGCATCCGAGCGGAGCCTTGAGGCCGCGCGCCTCCGGGAGATGAGCAGTCTTCGGGATTCGCACGTCTTCGAGGATCAGTTCGGAGGTGATCGAGGCACGCATCGAGAATTTGCCGTGGATATCGCGCGTCGAGAAGCCGGGCGTGCCGCGCTCGACGACAAACCCCGTTATACCTTGATCGACCTTGGCCCAGACGACCGCGACGTCGGAGATCGATCCGTTGGTGATCCAGCGCTTGGTGCCGTTGAGAATCCATCCGTCGCCGTCCTTGCGGGCGCGCGTTTCCATCCCGCCAGGATCGGAGCCGTGGTCGGGCTCGGTCAGCCCGAAGCATCCGATCATTTTTCCCTTGGCCATTTCGGGCAAGTAGCGCTGCTTCTGCTCCTCGCTACCGTAAGCATAAATTGCGTACATCGAGAGTGCGCTCTGCACCGAGGCGAACGAGCGCAGTCCCGAGTCGCCCGCTTCGAGCTCCTGCATGATGAGACCGTAGGCGACGTTGTTCATGCCGGCGCATCCGTAGCCCTTGAGATTCGCGCCGAACATCCCGAGCTCCGCCATCTGCGGGATGAGCTCTTTGGGGAACGATTCGCTCGCGAAATGGTTTTCAATCTTCGGGAGAATCTCGCGCCGAACAAATTGTTTGACCGAGTCGCGCGCCATGCGCTCTTCGGAAGTCAAAAGATCGTCGAGATTAAAGAAATCAAGGTCTCTTAATAGATCAGCCATTGCCGACTCCGCTTAAAATTTGAATCACTTCGGGGTTCCAAGGCTCGGGTTGAGGCGCTCTCGAGAGCTTCCGCGACGGGCATCATGGTTAGGTGCGGATGAACGAAGCAGGTTTTCGCGTCTCTTGACCTACGTCGAACCGTCCATCACGCTACTGTAAGGCAGGATGAATCATTTAACACTCCTACTTCTTGCCTCCCTTGTGAGCATCACATAGCCTTATACGTGAAGTCAGTACCATGCACATCGAAACGCTAAAGGTCTTCTGCGACATAATCGAAAGTGGAAGCTTTTCTTATGCCGCGTCGCAAAACTTCGTCACCCAATCGGCAGTCAGCCAGCAGGTCCGGAGCCTCGAGGAGAAATACGATTGCCGATTGATAGAACGCGGTCGAGCGGGAGTCAAACCGACTCCTGCGGGACAAATCCTCTATACCGCCAGCAAAGAGATCGTCCGGCGGTTTCTGGAGCTTGAAAACAAGCTACGCGAGATAGGGTCGGTTGTAGCAGGCTCGATTCGCGTAGGCACAGTCTACAGCGTCGGCCTCCACGAGCTGCCGCCCTACCTGACCGAATTCCTGCGCAACTTTCCGGCGGTCAATGTCCACCTGGAATACCTGCGCGCGAACAAGATTTACGAAGACCTGATCGAGGGCAAGATTGACCTCGGCGTCGTCGCATACCCGGCCAAACGCAGCCAGATCGTCGCCGTGCCGTTCCGCCATGACGAGCTGGTACTGGTCGTACCGCCCGATAATCCGCTGGCCAAAAACAACAAAGTTGCGGTCGGCCAGCTCCAGGGCCAGAAGTTCGTTGGCTACGAGCGCGACGTCGCCACGCGCAAAGCCTCGGACCGAATCCTGCGCGACCATGGCGTCAAGCCGCAGTACGCGCTCGAGTTCGACAATATCGAGACCATCAAGCGCGCGGTCGAGATCGGCCTCGGATGCGCGATCGTGCCCAAGATGACGGTCGAGAACGAAGTCAGCCGCGGCACGCTCAGGATGCTCGAGTTCCAGGAAGGCACCTTCCTGCGCCCGCTTGCGATCATCTACAAGCGCGGTCGTGAGCTGTCGCCGGCAGTGCGCAAGTTTATCGACGTGCTAACGCAGAGCGGCGCGCTGCCCAAGGTTCCGCGCGATCGCAGCGACCGCGCAGCGCGCGAAGCCGAGCGAGCCGCTCGCGAGGCGGAACGCGCAGCACGCGAGGCGGGGCTCGGCGACGGCAAGGGATCGATCGAGAAAGCCGAGAAGCTCGCGTAACGATCTCAATCACACAGAAACGATGAAAACGGCTGGAGCGGCGATGCTCCAGCCGTTTGTTTTCAGACAGGAAGACTCACCACTAAGGACACAAAGGCACCAAGCGAAGCGGCGCGACGCCGCTTCGCAGGAATTTTTTCTTCTTGGTGGCGTTTGTGTCTTTGAGGTTCATGTCTTCGTGGTGATCTTTTTTCTTTCTGCTTAGAGCGGTGGGCGCTTGAAGCCGCCGAGCTCGTGCTCGAGGGCGCGTGCGATTGCGAGCACTGATTCTTCGCCGAAGGCTCGACCGTTCACCTGCACGCCCGTCGGGAGTTTGTTGCGATCGAGGCCGGCCGGCACGACCACGCCGGGTACGCCCGCGCAGTTGCCCCACATCACGGGCCAGTTGGCCTCGTAGAGCGAGTAGTTCTTGCCGTCGATATCGACCTCGAGCGCGCCGTGCTTGAAGGCCGTCGAGCAGAATGGCGGCCCGATGATGATCGGATACTTTTCCATGAACTCGGCGAGCTGGACGCGCCAGGCGTCGCGACGCAACGCAATCAGGAAATAATCGGAGGCGGATTTCTCGCCCGACGAGCCACCCATTTGCGCCTTCAATCGGTCGCGGAACGTATGCTCATGGCCGGCGAACAGCGCCTGCATCAGCTTGCCCCCGTCGGCCATCGCGTATTGCCACCAGATCTCCGGCCCCTCGTCGATCGGGGGCTTTACTTCATCGACGGGGACACCGAGCTTCTGCAGCGCCTTGCCCGCGCGCTCGACCGCAGCGCGAATATCGGAATCGACCGGAGTGCCGCAAGCGGCGGTGAACAGCGCGCAGCGTAGTTCCTTGATATTCACCTGCTCGGGATGCGCTTCCGGCGTGGGCACCGTGTGCGGCGAGCTCGGATGGGCGCCGCGCACGATGTTGTAGGCGAGCGTGAGGTCGTCGACATAGCGCGCCATCGGTCCGATCGTCGCCATGTGCGCTACAGGAGGCGGAGCGGCGGGTCCCGGCGACATGTGCCCCGCGCCAGGAATCGTTCCCCATGAAGGTTTGAGGCCCGTCACACCGCAGAAATGCGACGGCACGCGGATCGATCCGCCGTAGTCTGAGCCGAGTCCGAGCGCCGCCATCCCGCTTGCGAGTGCGGCCGCCTCGCCACCGCTCGATCCGCCGGGGACGCGCGAATGATCCCACGGATTATTGGTTTGCCCGAACAGCGGGTTGTCGCAGTCGTAATCCATCGTCAGTTCGGGGGTGTTGGTCTTGCAGATTATGATCGCGCCGGCAGCGCGCAATCGCGCGACCGTGGGCGCATCGTAAGTGGCGACGTGATGCTCAAATTTTTTCGTGCCCCACGTCGAGCGAATGCCCTCGGTGATGATCGAGTCCTTGATCGTTATCGGCAGACCCTCGAGCGGGCGCACCTCACCTTTGCCGCCGAGCCGGTTGTCCGAGTCCTCGGCCTCGCGCGCCGCGCGGTCCTCGACGAGCGTGACGACAGCGTTGATACCGTGGTTGAGCGATTCAATTCGCTCGATGAATGTGTCCGTCAACTCGACCGCGGAAATCTCGCGGCTCTTGAGCATCGCCAGCAGGCGATAAGCCGGCGCGAAAGCCAGATCGTCAGAGATTGGCATGGGGAACTCCTTACCATTCAAGGGTTAGCATCGGCGGCAAGGTATTGCACGCGACGGAGGAGAGGCGCCGCGACCGACCTCCGGATCGTTCCAGACATCAGGCGAACCACAAAGTTCACAAAGGACACGAAGTAGAAGTGGCGCGGCACCGCTTCTATACAGGTTCTTTCTTCGTGCCCTTTGTGTCTGATGTGGTTAGTTCTGGATTCTGCTGGCCGACGCGGAGGTTTTATCGGGCGTCGCCGGCGCGGGGGTGCCGGGCTGCGACTGAAAGCCGGCGGCCAGGTCACTTTCGATCATGATCCGGATCGTGACGACCGCGCCCGAATCGAACTTCGCGCGCTTCGGTCCAAAGAATCCCATCCATGCGAGCCAATACTTCTTCGGAATCCGCTCGATCATGAAATCCCGCACCGCGGGGTCGTTGACGAATTCGGCTTTGCCAATAAACGCAGGCCCCGAGCGTGAGCCGATCCAAATGAGCACCGGACTGCCGCGCCGGATACGCCGCGCTTTCCAGCTCGTGCTGTTGGTATCGATAAGGATCTCGCCGTCCGGCTTACCGATGAACCATACCGGGACAGCGCGGCTCTGGTTGCCGTCTTTGCGCACGGTGGCAATGTAGATATAGCTCGCGCCCGAAAGCGCATCGAAATCGCGCTGCGAAGCCGATGCGGCCGTGAGCGTGCTGGCGGTGACGATCGCGCATAGCGCAGTTGCGATTGAGATGATGTATCTCGACGCTTCAATCATCGCATTGCCCTCCTCCACTTTTTTGGCGGATAGTGTTCGACGCTCAGTGTTCGACGATAACTTAACTAGGCGGGATGATTTCGCGAGTCAAGCGAGCCTGATCGAAGGGCTTGTGACGCTGCGGGTCGTCCATGTATCGTCCGCGATAGCGCGCGGCTCTGGCGAGTCGTGCCAAAATCAAGCGATGTCGACGCTGCCAGCAAAGAGATGAGTACCAGGCTCCGGCTCAAAGGTGCGCCACGTGCGCGCAAGCCGCGGGGCTCGGGCCACGAGCGGCGCGGCGAGATTTTGACCGCCGCGCGCCAGATGTTCCTCAAGGAAGGTTACGAAAATTTCACCACGCGCAAGCTCGCCGCGCGCGTCGGCCTGTCGCAGACGGGCCTCTACGTTTATTTCAGGAGCAAAGACGAGATCCTCGACGCCGTATGTCACGCCACCTTCGACGGCCTCGCTGAACAGTTTCGCGCTGTGGCCCAAGGACTCGACGCTTCGCCACGTCATCTGCGCCAGTTGATTGAGGCGTACATCGACTTCGGCCTAGCTCATCCAGACGAATACCAACTCACGTTCATGGCGGGGCGCGGCGCGCCGAAGTTCACGCATCGCAAGAATCCCAAGTTGCCCCTCGAAGTGCAGGGCATCGGCATGAAGTCGTTTCTCCTGCTGCGCGACGCTGTGGCGCGGATGATCGCGGCGGGTTCGCTCAAGGATGGCGAGATGACCGTGATCGCGCAGACGATATGGACGGCGGCACACGGGCTCGTGTCCCTCATGATCGCACGGCCCGGCTACCTGCTTTCCGAGCGCCGCGCACTCATCGACGCCTTAGTAGATACTCTCCTCACCGGCTTGCAAGGCTCGAATCTCTCGATTAGAAAACACTCATAACTGTTCGCTGAACATATTGTGCTCGCCGCGTCGTGAGCTGGGTGTTCTATCTCGGAGGATTGCCATGGCCGATACTGCTTCCAAAGCTGCGCCGATGCGCGCCGTGACGTTTGATAACAACGCGCCCAGCAAATTCGTCCTGCGTGAATTTCCGCGGCCCACACCTGGTCCGGGCGTTCCGGTAATCAAAGTCGCGAGCTTCTCACTCAATCGTGGCGAGGTTCGCACTGCGCTCACCAACGCTCAGAACGGAGCGCGCTTCGGATGGGATATCGCCGGCACTATCGCCGAGTCCGCGACCGACGGCGCCTGGCCGCCTGCCGGCACGCGCGTTGTCGCGCTCGATCCCGGCGGCGGATGGGCCGAATTCAGCGCCGTGCCGACGCCTTTTCTGGCGACGCTTCCCGATTCCGTCAGCTTCGCGCAGGCGGCGACACTTCCGGTCGCCGGATTGACGTCATTGCACGCGCTCGCAAGGGGCGGTGATCTTTCCGGCAAGCGCGTGTTGATAAATGGAGCGCGCGGCGGTGTCGGCAGCGTCGCATGTCAGATCGCGCGTCACATGGGCGCGCACGTCGTCGCCGCGATTCGCGATGAAGGTCACGAAGCGTTCGTGCGCAGCATGGGCGCCGATACCGTCGCGGTCGGAGCGAATCTTTCCGGAGCGCGAGCGCACGCACCGTTCCATCTGATCCTGGATTCCGTCGGCGGCGCTTCGCTGGGCGCCGCGCTCACGATGCTCGCGCCGGGCGGGACGTGCGTGCTCTTCGGCGTGAGTGAGTCCGAGACAGTCACCTTCGACGCCGGCACGTTTTATCGCACCGGGGGCGCGACTCTCTATGGCGTCACGCTTAGGCACGAATTTCAGCGCGAGATGCCGGCGGCAAAGCTCGCGCAGCTCGTCGCGATGACGGCCGAGGGCAAGCTCAAGGCGCCAATCGAGCTCGAAGCATCATGGACCGAAGTTGCCGATATCGCGCGCAAGCTGATTTCGCGCGACTATTCCGGCAAAGCCGTCCTGCGCATCTAGCTTGGAAAGAATCGGCGCGGCTTATTTGCCGAGCTGGCTGAGGCGCTCGCGATCGAATCCAGCGATGATTTCTTTGCCCGCGATCACGAGCGGACGCTTTAGCAGATTCGGATCTTTCGCCATCAGCGCGATCGCATCATCAGGTGTGAGCGACTTCCCGGCGAGTCCCATCGCCTTGTAGGCGGGACTGCGCGTGCTGAGGAACTCGCGCGGATCGCGATCATGAAAGATCTCGCGCAGCTCGTCGGCACTGAGCGGTGCCTTGGCGTAATCACGCTCGTCGATCTCGATACCCTTGAGATTGCGCACGAACACGCGTGCGTTGCGGCACGTAGTTCAGGTGGATTTGTAAAGGAACCGAACCCGCTTCATGAATGAAAGTATTTTCCAAGTGAGGCTCGCGGGCAAGCGACGACGACGCGCCTGTTGCATGCTCAAGATGAGCGCGAACTCGACGGTTTCAAGCGCCTGCCACTTCAAGGCGAGACAGCAAAAACACTCGCCACAAAGGGCACGAAGACACTCAGCCGGCCAGGATCTCCGAATAGAGGCTGGCTGGCACGTGCGGCGCGCGCGATTCTTCGCGTGCGCCGCAGCTAACGATTACTCGATGCTCGTGCTGGCGGGGCCGCTGCCGTGATCCAGCGGCTGGCCGGAGCCGGTTGACGGAGAGGACGAGCCCACCGTCGTCGGCGGCAGCGGCTCGATCGGCGCGACGTTCGAGCTCGCCGACGACGATCCGCCCGCAGCGGGGTTGACCGGGGGCGGCGTCGCGGTCGGGCCGCTGAAGTTAATCGGCTGCTTGCCCGCGACCATCTGCGGCGTTAACACATAGTCACCGCCGAGCGAGCTGCGCCACACAGTATTCGCTGCCTGGGTGTTTCCGGCGGTGACGAGATAGGTGCCGCCACCGATGATCCCGCCGAGCAGCGCGTAGGTCAGCTTGGCCGGGATGTAGAGCACGTTGCCGAACAGCGCTCCCGCGCCATAGCCGGCGCCGGGCCAGTTGACGCTGTTTTGATCGGGTTGCGGCACCTGCGCATTCGGTTGCGCCTGTCCCACCGTTTGCGCTCCGGCGATACCGCCGAGCGGTGCGAGCGTCGCGACGATCAACGCCGCCGACGCGAATACCGCGAGTTTGGTTTTAAACGTTTTCTCCATGACGATTACCTCCGCCCCCTTCCTCCAAAAAAAATTATTCGGTCTTCACCACCGCATCGCCAGGCAACAGGTTCATCAGGTGTGCAAAAGCGCGTGCGAGATAGGCTTCATCCTTGGACTCGAGCGTGAGCTTGACGCGATATTCCGGATGTCCGATGCGCGGATACGAGCCCAGCATCAGCTCGGGAAACTCCCGCATACAGGCGTTCAGATGCTCCGCCAGCACGTCCTCGTGCGCGCTCGAGTAAATCGCGCGCATGAAGTACGGGTCGGTCGCAAAGCGGGCCTTGAGCGAGAAGAGCTTGGCCTCGAAGAGCTGCGGGATTCCCGGCAGCACGTACACGTTTTCGATTTGAACGGTCGGAAAGCGAACGTCGCCGCCTTCGTTGAGAATCGAGCCCTCGGGCACCTCGGCCATCTTGAGGCCTGCCTCGAGCTGCCGATCGCGGAAATGCTCGCGGATGATCCGCTCGAGTAAGGGATGAATTACCAGCTTGCGCCCGAAGGCGCGCGCGACACCCTCGATCGTGACGTCGTCGTGAGTCGGGCCGACTCCGCCCGACGTGATCACGATGTCAAAGTTCTGCGAGCAGTAGGCAACTTCCTGCGCGATGACTGGAAGCTCGTCGGGAATCGTGATGATACGCTGAAGAGCGACGCCGATCTTGCGCAGCTCGCGCGCGGCGAAATAGGCGTTGGAATCCTGCACCTTGCCGGACAGGATTTCATTGCCCACCACCACCAATGCGCAACTGCGTTCCCGCATCGCCAGTAAAACCTCGCCCCACCGCCTGAAGCTATTATCCAAGCGCCGCTTATCAACAGCAAGGTATAGAAGATGTGCAGAATCGGCGACTTGAGGTGAATAATTTGCATTTCGGCGGACTGCTCGCCCGCATCTGTCGCCGTATCAGCGCTGTGCTACGATGCTTCGATTCATATGCGAGCGCTGCGCTTCCTCTTACTGGTCTGCGTGAGCCTTGTGGTCGCGGCCTCGATTGCTATCGCCGGCGCGACCGGAAAGCTCAAGCTTGATGTCATGGGCGATATCGGCGCGGGCGCCATGAACACCGCGCAAATCATGGCGGCGGGGCATCAAGTTGGCCAGATCGCGCCGGGCGCGACCGTCGATCTGCCGCCTGGTGATTATTCGGTCGTGCTGCCGATTATCGGCGGCCATATCGTCAAGAACGGCGTCACGATCGAGGCCGGGCGCACGCACACGCTGCTCATCACCGACGTGGCCGTGATGAAGGTCAGCGCCAAGGATCGCACAGGCAAGGACCCCGGCTTCCAGGTCACCGTCACCGACTCGAATCCGCCGCACGCCAAGGTCGCAGCCTTCGTCACGGGCGACAAATACCTTTTTGCCCCAGCTCTGGTAGATGTGAGAGTCGAAGCCCCACCGCAGGGCTACGATTGGCACGCGCTCGAGCTCAAACCGGGTCGGCAGGCGTTTCTATCCTTGGATGAAGTCGTGCCCGCCCAGCTCGATATCCAGACTGTGCTCGGCAAGATTCCGATGAACGATTCGACGCGCGTCGTCGTCCTGCGCGCGGGCACCCAGTCCCAGGTCCAGGCCAGCGACCCCGGCACGATCCATCGCTTCAAACTTGACCCGGGCGACTACGACGTTTATGTGGAGAACCGGACCGGCAAGGGCAAGCCGTACACCACAATGGATGGAATCCATCTTGATTCCGGCGCCAAGGTGGAACGTACCGTCCCACTCGACTAGAAAGAGGTAACGATGGCATCCGAACGTCAACGAGAAATCAAGCGCCGCCGCAAGCGTCGCGAAAAACGCATCAAGGCCGCAATCCGCGTCGCACGCAAGGGCAGCAAGAAAAAGCGCGCGTAGCACAGATCGAATCGAACGCGCATCGGTGCGACGCACCGGTGCGTTTTCTGCCCAGGAGGGCATCACGATGGCTTACGAGACTATTCTCTATGAGGCCGCCAACGCGGTCGCGACGATTACGCTCAATCGCCCGGCCAAGATGAACGCCTACACCGCGACGATGGGCTGGGAGATGTACGACGCGATCGCACGCGCCGACTCCGATCCCGAAGTGCGCGTCATCGTGATGACGGGGGCGGGCGACCGCGCCTTCTGCGCCGGCGCCGACATGTCCATGTTCAACGACAATATCAAGGCCCGCGAAGGCAACGCGGAGCAGCGCAGCGAGCATCGCGAGCGCGGCGGCTCATTGCCCGGCCTGATGCGCAATCTCAGCAAGCCCTCAATCGCCGCGATCAACGGCTACGCGCTCGGCGTGGGATGCACGCTGACGCTGCTGTTCGACATCCGCATCGCGTCGGACAACGCCAAGATGGGCGTGATCTTTCCGCGCGTCGGCCTGATGAGCGAGTTGGGCTCGAGCTATCTGATGCCGAAGCTGATCGGCCTCTCCAAAACGGCCGAGATGATGCTGACCGGGCGCCAGTACACCGCTCAGCAGTGCCTCGAGATGGGCCTCGTGAGCCAGGTCGTGCCGGCGACGCAATTCAAACAGACGACGCAGGAACTTATCAACGATGTCCTCCAGTGCTCGCCGTTTTCGCTGATGATGACGCGGCGCGCGCTCTACCAGGGCCTCGAAGGCACGCTCGAAACGGCGATGAGCTTTGAGATGTTCGCGCTCGAGAAGTGCTATACCAGCGCCGAGCACAAGGAATACGTCACTGCATTCCTGGAAAAGCGCAAGCCGGATTTCGGCAAGCTCAAGAAGAAGTAGGCGACGCGCCCCGGCGCATCCCGCCTCTTGACCGACTGGATGCGCCGATACATAACTTACTTAGTAGCCTTTATCACGTATCGATTCTGGCTCGCTCTGAACGTCCCTCGCCTCAGACTTGGCAAGGACTTATAAGGATTAAGATCGGGTGCCGCGAGGGCATCCGCTCACTCCATAGTTAACGACACAGGGGAAAAAAATGGCACTTCATATTGGCAGCGTCGCGCCAGACTTTACGCAGGAATCGACCGAGGGCTCGATCAACTTCCATCAGTGGATCGGCGACAAGTGGGCGATTCTCTTCTCGCATCCGAAGGATTTCACCCCGGTATGCACCACTGAACTCGGCACCGTCGCGCGGCTCAAGCCCGAGTTCGACAAGCGCAACATCAAGGCGATCGGCGTCAGCGTCGACGACGTAAACTCACACAAGAACTGGATCAACGACATCGAAGAGACCCAGCACGTGAAGATGAACTTCCCCGTGCTCGGCGACTCCGACAAGAAAGTCGCCAAGCTCTACGACATGATCCATCCGGAATGGAACGACACGCTCACGGTGCGCTCGGTCTTCGTTATCGACCACAACAAGAAGATCCGGCTCATCCTGACCTATCCTGCCAGCACGGGCCGCAACTTCCAGGAAATCCTCCGCGCGATCGATTCGCTGCAGCTCACCGACAAGCATCAGGTGGCGACGCCCGCCGACTGGAAGAAAGGCGACGATTGCATCATCGTGCCGGCACTCCAGGATCCCGAAGTGATCAAGCAGAAGTTCCCCAAGGGCTACAAGACTGTGCGCCCCTACCTGCGCATCACGCCCTACCCCGGCGAGTAATCGCGGACAGCGAAGCAATCAAAAGCGGGCGCTCGAAGAAATCGAGGGCCCGTTTTCTTTTTGCAGGGTGAGCGCGTTCGCGCTGCTCACTCCGCTCACCATGACGGATTGGACGGGCCGCTAGTCAGCGACATGAGCACCCCGGGCATTTCTTCACAAACTCTGAGCCGAGGCTGCCGGAGTCGAAGGATCTCGGTGGCCCCGAAGGGGCTGGTTCCGGACATGGGGCGCGATAGCGCCCTTTATTTGGCAATAAGGAAGGTGCTTCGCGCGATGTCTGGCACCGGCCCCTTTGGGGCTCCAAGGTCCCTCGACTTCGCTCGCGATGACAGCCAGTTGACAGTCTTAGGATTTTAAGTGGGACGCTTGCGCTACTATGTTCTCAGGGCGACCCCGCTATGCGTTGTAAGTAGTGCGGCGGCGCTTCAGGTCGTTGCCTAGCGAGGCTTGGAATTCGAGGCCGAGGAGCTGGCGCATCTTGGGCGTCGCTCGCGCCAGCACCTCGGCGCTGACCTTGCCGATGTCGGATTCCATCGGATGAATGATTTTCATGCCGTAGTTGACGAGCATCGACACGCGCGGCGCTTCGGTGTGATTCTGGCCCGTGTCGTGCCACAGCAGCCCGTGCGAGACGATCGCGCTGCCGGCATTGCCGGTGATCGTCAGCGCCTCGCGCGCGAAGGCCGCCGGATCGGGAAACGCGCAACGGAGCTGGCTTCGCGGCACGACCATCGTCGCGCCATTGTCGGCGGTGAAATCTTGCATCAGCCAGATAACCTGGAGCATCAGCGCCGGCCGTACCGTGAACGGCCCGCGCATCGCCCAGTACGGGTAATCGACATGCGCGCCCATCTCGATCGCGCCCGGCTCAAGGATCCGCGCCGCGTATGAGCTGAGCGTCATGTCGTCGCCCAGCATCGCCTCGGCCACCGCCATTATCGCCGGATGCTGCACCAAGCGCTCGAAAATCTCGCCGCGCTCGAGCAGGCCGCGAATCGTCCGTTGGCGTGTTTTCGGATTGCTCGAGGGCGCGCCCGGAACGAGCGCGACGTTTTCGCCGTCAAGCAGCAGCTCGCGGGCGGCGTGCGCCTGGTCGCGGCTGATCAGGTCCGGCAGCAGTGCGAAGCCGTTGCCATCGATAAGTTCGTTCGCAACTTCGGATCCAGAATTCATGGTGATAAGCTCGATGCGTCCGACCGTACCACGCCGCGATCGTGACAAAAAGCCGTGCAACGTCTGGTCGCGGTTGTAGCGCTATCCGGCGATCCCGCGTTTCAGACTGGAATGATTTTCCACATCATATCGCGAAGCGAATGTGACGCTGCCCGCTCGGCAGGCACCTACAAACCGGCGTCACTTGCTACCGAGGGCTTCGTCCACTGCTCAACGCGTGAGCAGATCGTCGAAACGGCGAATCTCTTTTATAAAGGCCGCCGTGACCTCGTCCTGCTCTGCATCGAAGAGAAAAAGCTGGTGTCGCCGCTGAAATTTGAGGCACCTGCGGCCGGTCCGACCCGCTCGTCAAAAAGATTTCCTCATATTTATGGCCTAGTTAACCTCGATGCGGTCGTCTCGATCATCGATTTTCCCTGCGCAGAGGACGGGTTGTTCACCCTTCCGGGCGAGCTTGGCCGCTCGTAGCATCATTGAAACGTCGTGTGACAGTTTGAGAGCGCATTTGACGGACTGATGCGAGGGTCTTGCGATACGACGTGCAAATGCGTTGCAATTTGCACCTAGCTGAAAAAGGGGCGTCCAAGTAGCGTGCCTGATATCAAACTAACGCACCTCAAATGGGGACCGTTTCCGCTCACTCGCGAAAACGTCGATTCTCTTCTGTGGTTCGTCTCGCCCGGCACTTACGCGCTCGGCAAGATGAGTTCCAAGGGCGTGATGGAGATCGAATACGTCGGCCGCGCCGACGACAATCTCAACAAGCGCCTCAAGGAGCATATCGGCCGATACTCGTATTTCGCGGTGACCAAGCACGCCTCGCCGCACGAGGCGCACGAGCACGAGTGCCGCCTCTACCACGACTTCGGCCCGCCCGATAACGCGGGCCATCCGCGCCCCCCCGAAGGCGACGCCGGCGCCTGCCCGCATTGCGCCCCGATGTGAACTGGCCCTTAACCCGAAGGCACTAAGTCAGAACCTTATCGAAGCGGCGCTGCGTCGCTTCGCTAGGTGTCCTGGTGCCCTCGGTGGTGAGTTCTGCCGCTCTCAAAGAGCCGGCGCAGTTGACTGCCATCTACGCCGTCAGTCCAAGCTCGGCCTGCCCCCTCCATCATTTCGAGCGGAGTCTGCGCAGTCGAGAAATCTTTGGTGTCCCCCAAAGGGGCCGGTACCAGACATCGCGCGCAGCGCTGTCAATTATTTATGCCGAAAGCAGGGCCAGCGGCGTCCGAAAGAGCAGTCGAAACCAGGCGAACGATCAGCAGCGCGAGGGAAGAACCCGAACACGAGGATCCTGAGCCAGAGCGGCGCATCGCGGCGGAACCCCGGCCGCCAGAACTCGCGAAAACGCTGCCGCTCATTCGAGCCGGTCTCTCATGTCGCAGGTGGTTGTCAACGGCAAGCACCAGTGCGACGCTCTCGCGATGCGAAACCCTACGAAGTCACGGTTGAAAAGACCGGCTACGAGCCTGACCACAGCATCATCCATATGTCAATTCCCGGTCACAATCAGTCAGTTTTGGGCCGTCGCCGAATCTGCGCCAGCGATTGCTTCGATGAAGTACGACACAAGCTCACAAGA
>DATJMX010000082.1 GCA_035508495.1 Candidatus Binataceae bacterium | reverse complement strand
AGCCGCATCAAATCGGGCGCTTCGCCAGCCGTGCGCGCTACCTTGCGGCCAACGGATGGAATCCGCTAACGCGCAGCGCGTGGCTGATCGATATCCGAAAAGGCTCGCCCGATGGAAGCCTCGTGAATGCCCGATTTCTTCCGCGCGCGAAGTTTTTCTCTCATCTCGCGGCTTTCGATGTGCAGGCCGATTGGCTGGCCGAGCTTGATCCCCAATTCATCTATTCGCTGCCGTCGAACCTCGAAGGATTGCTCGCAGTCTTTGCCGATGGAAAGCGAAAACTGTTCTCGCTCAAGCGGATTTTCACGGGCGGCGAGATTCTCGAGGAGTCGGTGCGCAAAGACGCGCGGCGATACCTCAATGCCGAGATTGCCGACAACTATGGTTCGACTGAGGCGTTCCTCGCCTGGCAGTGCCCCGCCGGCAGCTATCACGTCAATGCCGAGCATGTGATTGTCGAAATCGTTGATGAAAATGGAAAACAAGTCTGCGCGGGAAGTGCCGGCCGGGTGCTGGTAACGACGCTGGAAAATCGACTGATGCCACTAATTCGTTACGACCTCGGCGACTATGCGATCGCCTCCGACGCGAGATGCTCATGCGGGCGCACTCTGCCGCTGATTGGGAAAATCCTGGGACGTGGGGTCAACCTTTTTCGCCTTCCCGGCGGGGGCCTCATATCTCCATGGCAACTGATCGACACGATGAAAGCGATGCCGGCGGTGCGACAGGTTCAGATCGAGCAAAGATCGCTGAACCAATACATTGTACGATACGCGGCTGAAAGCGCGCTCACGCCAAACATCGAAGAGGACGTCCGCACAGGCTTCCGCACGACTATGGGTCAGGCCGCGCAGGTTCATTTCGACTATGTAGAGGAAATTCCTCGCGGCGCCGGAGGTAAGTTCATGGCGGCACTATCGGCGCTGTCGGCTGCGGATACCAAGTGATCTGACTGTGATTTTGCGATGATGGCTCAGCATGCTCCAGATACGATCACTGAATCGTCCGCCTTGCAGTTTGCGGCACGGCTCCTGAAAGTCGGAGTTATTGTCTGCATGGTGGCAATCATTCCTCTTCGCGGCATCGGTTTGTGCAACGCGCCGAAGGAACTTGTGCTGGATATCGCGGGCCTCGGCGCCGCTGCGCTATGCCTGTTCAGTACTTCCCGAATCGAACTCGACAGTGTCGACCTGTGCTTCGCCGGCTTCCTGCTACTGAGTATCGCGTCGGCATGTTTTGCCGCCGTCGATCAATGGGAGGCGATGCGCGCCTTTGCGATGAGCGCGGCGGGTTTTGCTGTGTACTGGTGCGCTCGCTATCTGTCCGGACGCGGATTCCGGCAGCGGCTGATCGAAGCCGTCGCACTCGCGACTGTGATCGTTGCGATCGGAGTGCTTTTCGATGCGATCGGTGTGACCGATCACCTCTCATACGCGCGACCTGGTGGGACCTTGGGAAACCGGAACTGGGCCGCGCATCTGCTCGCCCTGGGGATGCCCCTGCTCGCGTTTGGAGCGGTATCGCGATGGAAGCGGAGATTTGCATTGAGTCTGATACCGCTTTTGCTGACAACGGCGGCGATGGTTGTGGCTCGCTCGCGCGCGGGGTGGATCGCGATGGCCTTCGGCACCATCGGCCCGCTGATTTTTCTTGCGATTAGCGCGCGCCGATCTTCGCAATCGTCTAGCGCCGCGTTACGAACACTCGCCGTCATCGCGGTCGGTATCGTTGCGGGTGCCATCTTGCCGACGGAACTACAATGGCATGCTCGTCATCCCTACACCGAGACGCTACGCACTATAGTCAAATTCGATTCCGGCAGCGGGCACGGCCGTATCGAGCAATATCGTAAGTCACTCACGATAGTTTCGAATCACAAGTTGCTCGGCGTCGGACCCGCGAATTGGAAAATCGTCTATCCAGCTTACGCGCCCGATGCTGCCGCGCCGGGAGATCCGGCCTGGAACGTGCCGACGCGGTCGAACAGTGACCTCTTCGGTATCGCAGCGGAGCGCGGCGTTCCGGCGATCCTGTTGCTCCTCGCGGCTTTGATTATTCTGGCGATTCGAAGCTTGAGATCGATTTTCGACGATGCGCGCTCGACCACACCCGACGCGTGCGTCGAGTCTATGACAATGCTCGGTATCTTGATCGCGCTTGCGATCGTTGGCGCACTTGACGCCGTGCTTCAGCTTCCCGCGCCGGCCTTCGTCTTCTTTCTGAGCATCGGAGCGCTCACCCCCAGATGCGAAGCGCTGTGGTCAATCCAGCCTGGGTCGCGCGCGCGCCTTGCGAGCGCGATTGCCACGGCGAGCTTCGGGGCGCTCGTGTCCGTCTATCTAGTGAATGGAATGTATGTCTCTGAACTGTTGTCGCGCGGCACGCCTGCGAGCCTCCGTCACGCATCGCGACTCGCGCTCGACGAGCAGTGGCTGCACGCGCAAGCGCTATGGGACGAGCGGGCACGTCAGCTGGCGCCTGGCGTCTACCCCGGGTGTGATTGACTCAACAGCCGAAACTATCGGCACCTGAGTCGCTTTCAGGCGCAGCGCTTAGACGTCGCACTTACCCTTTCGTTTCTCCCCGGCGGCGATGAATCGAAGCGGCCAGCGCGAGGGCTGATCCTTTGTCGAGTTCGCTTTTGATTCGGCAGTCAGTTCCGCTTCCATCGCGGCAACTTCGGCATTCGCAGTCTCAACCAGTTCTCGCAGTCCGATAACGAGGCGCTCCATCTGGTTCTCCTAGGCGTAAAACAAGCTGCGGCGGAGGCTATATAGCGCTGCATGGCATGTCAAGGTTCGCATATGTGCGCCAGCTCATCACATCGCGTTACGAATCAGTTAACTTCAGGTTGTGTTAAGTTCGTGCTGCGCTAGCTGACCGTCAGCTTAGTGCCGGTGGTGACGGACGAAGAGCTCGCCATTTTAGTTCCAGCGTCGTAGTAGCGCTTGGCCCAAATGCCTGCGTAAGGCTCGTCAGCCGTCGGCATCCGCCAAGTCGTGACTTTCGCCTTGGCCTGAGCGACGCCGATCAGCGCGCGTGGTTGATCTTTCGTCTCGGCCAGGTAGTAGTCGGCGGAGGCCTCGTCGATGTATCTCGTCGCGATGCGCCGATACACCTCGTCCCACTTCCGGTCTTCTCCTACCTTGTAGAGAATCTCGGCGCGACCTTCGAACAGCACTTTACGATAGAGACCTGTGTCTTCGTCGATCGTGATCGCGACCCGCGGCTCACGCTCGAGATTGGCGAGGAACGCCGAATGCTTGCGCGGAGTGATCTTTATTTGCCCGTCTTCGAAAATGAACCACACGGGGACGACGCTCGGCGATCCGTCGGCGCGCACCGTAGCAATTCGGGCGAGATGCCCGCGCTCGGCCAGGAAATCGATCACTTCGCGTTCGCTTAATTTCGGCATCGCGGTGACTCCTCTTTCAGTTGACGATCGATCGGCTTGTCTATTGTGCGGTGTAGCCGCCGTCTACCACGAGCTCGGAGCCGGTGACGAACGAGGCCTCGTCGCTGGCGAGGAAGACCGCGCACCATCCGACTTCTTCAGGCTCGGCGCCGCGCTTGAGCGGCGTCGCATCGATCAGACCCTGCAAGTCTTCGCGCGTTACCGCACCTAGCATCGGTGTCAGGATGAGGCCTGGATGAATCGAGTTAACGCGAATCTTGTCCGGCGCATACTGAATCGCGGCGGATTTGGTCATGAGGCGGACGGCGCCTTTGCTCGCGTGATACGCCGTCGAACCATCCGAGCCGATCAATCCGTAAATCGATGAGATATTGATAATCGAGCCGCCGCCGCGCTTGCGCATCGCCGGCACGGCATACTTCATCCCGAGCCATACGCCCTTCTGATTGATGTTGATGACGGCGTCCCACTCCTCGTCGCTGGTGTCCTCGACGCCCTTGACGTTGGCGATGCCGGCATTGTTGATGAGGATGTCGAGGCCGCCGAATTCGCGCGCGCAAGTTTCGACCGCCGCGCGCCAGTCGCTCGTGCTGGTAACGTCGAGATGAATGGGAATCGCCGGTTTGCCGGCGAACTTCGCGTTGATGCTGTCGGCGGCCTTGCGGCAATCGTTGTCGAGCACGTCGCCGATCACGACCTTGGCGCCTTCGCTGACGAACTGGCGCGCTTCAGCGGCGCCCTGTCCGCGCGCACCGCCGGAAATCAGCGCAACTTTGCCTTTGAGTCTGTCCATGCGATTTCGCCTCGTCTGCTTGCAGATGGTTTGTCGCCGACCTTAGCCGATTCGGAGGTCAATCGAGAAGGCGAAGCGATGACAGATCTACGGTCGCGGATTGTAGCGCGAGAATTGGCGGAACTTCGCAGTCAGAGGAAAGCCCGCGCTGTTATCGATGATCTCATCGATTTGAAAATCGAGAACGCGTTCGGCGCCCGCAAAATCGCGTGCTCGCTTCGAATCGAAATCAACCGACGCGCTTCCGCTGATCTGCAGAGTGCGGCCGCTCTTGAAATCGATGAACAGCAATCCCGCCTTCGGATTCACCAGGAGATTCCCCAGCGTGTTGAACATCCTGTTGCCATTGTAATCGGGAATTCCGAGATGGCGCTCGTCAATTACGCGAACGAAACCGGGATTGCCGCCCTTGTGTGATACGTCGGCGCCGCTGTCAGGATGCTCGCTGGCGATGAAGAACGTGTCAGCCGCTGCGATCTGCTCGCGCTGGGACGGAGACAGACTCGACGATCTTCTTATCTCAACCTTTGCACTACGGGTTTGCGGCTCCGCGCTGACGACCATCCGCTCCTGAATGTAGCGAGGGCAGTTCGCGTAAACCTGCTCAGTCGTCATCCAGATGGCGCCGTCATCGACAAGAGCTTTGCCGTTAATCCGCACTCGGCGTGCTTTGAGGAGGTCTATCGCGATCAACGCGGCGTGAGACTCGGCGGCCAAGTTTGCGAGCAGCGGATCCCCCGGCGGCGGAAGGCTTTCGAGCTTCAACGTCCGAGGCTCGGGAACTTTGATGAAGCCAGGCTCGCCGGTCACGACAGATGCCCACGCACGATGGCCCGAATCGACGGTGCCGATAATCGCGAACGGCCGCCGCTTCAGAAACTCCGCAATCGAATCGGGGATCGTTTCCATGATCCCACCGCCGACGTCGTCAGCGATATCTCGAACGCCAACGCGCTTTTGAATTTCCAGTTCTCCCGCGTGGAAAACCATCTTCCCTACCTCGTGCCTTCGATGTCGCCGCGGCTCAATTGTTGCGCATGACGGCGCTTATAAAGACCGTTTGAACTAGCCAAAAAAATTGCTTGCGTCTCACGTAACTCTCGCTCGGAAGAGTTCATCAAAGCTTGCATGAGCGCCTAGACACGGCCAATGACGCCAACTCCGAAGCTTCGAAGAAGGATTGAGCACAGATGTCGCACCATCTTGATTCTCCCCTCGCACGGCAGGACACGCGCCTCGACATCACGGATGTCTACCTCTTTCGAGGTACTGCGGGCACGGTGTTCGTCATGAATGTGGATACCTCGGCCGCAAACCAGAAGCATCACGAACAATTCCACCCGGAAGCACTCTACGAAATTCAAGATAGATACTGATAACGAGGCGGTCGAGGACATAACCTTTCGCGTCGCGTTCGATCGTCATGAAAAAGATGGTCGCCAGGCACTCGAGTTGCGGCGGCTCGATGGCGCGGCGGCGCGAGATCGGACAGCCAAAGGCGTCACATTGGCGAAAGGCTACACCGGCGAGGAAATCCGTGGTGAGCGCGGCGTGCGCGTGTGGGCTGGTCGGGCAGGCGAGCCATTCTATATCGAGGGAACCGTGCTTGGTGCGATCCGCAAGGCGATCGCCAACGGCAGCTCAGTCGATCTCGCCGGATGGAGCAAGGACAAGGCCGCGAATGCATTCTCCGATTCGACTGTCAGCTCAATCGTGCTCGAAATTCCAGATAGCGAGTTTCCCTCGAAGGCAATTGGCTTTTGGGGAGTGACCGTATTGGCTACGGACGCCGGAGGCTGGCGGCAAATTAATCGCGCCGGACTGCCGATGATTCAACCGATTTTCAATCCCGATAATGGCGAGCGATCCAGTGAGTACAACACGACCCAGCCCAAGGATGATCGAACCATCTACGGCCCGATCATCGGCCAACTGGTTGCAGGCGTAGTTGCCGCGATGAAAAGCACCGCGGATCCAAAGGCCTACGGGCAGAACGTCGCCGATATTTGTTTCCCGGACATCCTTCATTATGAAGTCGGGACTCCCGCAGTATTCGGATTCGCGCGTCGCAATGGCCGCGCTCTGTCCGACAACGCGCCCGAAGTGATGTTTTCATTAGTTACTAATACCGCTCTTTCTGACGGCCTTGGTCCGAAGACCGCGACTGGTACGTTGCGCGCCGAATTTCCTTACGTTGCACTTCCGCCGGCTGCCTGAATTTTTGCGGCACCGCCGAACTGTAGGCAGCGCATATTCATGGATCCAAAGGAGTAAGCAGATGCCGACAATCAAGACCCGCGACAATACCGAGATCTTCTACAAAGACTGGGGCACAGGACCGGTCGTGACATTTTCGCACGGATGGCCGCTGTGCGCGGATGCATGGGATCCGCAAATGCTGTTTCTGGTAAAGCACGGCTTCCGATGCATCGCGCATGATCGCCGCGGACATGGACGCTCGACGCAGTCTGCCACCGGCAATGACATGGATACCTACGCCGACGATCTCGCCGCTCTCATCGAGGCGCTCAACCTGAAGGACATCACGATGGTCGGCCATTCGACCGGCGGCGGCGAGGTAGCGCGGTATATCGGGAGGCACGGCAGCAAGCGAGTCGCCAAAGCCGTTCTCCTGTCCGCCGTTCCTCCGCTGATGCTGAAGACGCCGGCCAATCCGGAAGGGCTGCCGATCGAGATATTCGACAAATTGCGCGCTGACCTGAGCGCCGATCGCTCCCAGTTTTACAAAGACCTCGCGAGTCCCTTTTATGGCGCCAACCTGCCGGGAGCCAAGGTCTCGCAGGGGATTTTGGATTCATTCTGGTTGTGGAGTATGCAATGCGGATTGCTCGCCTCTTACGAATGCATCAAGCAGTTCTCAGAGGTAGACTTCACCGACGATCTCAAAAAAATCGATGTGCCAACGCTCGTCCTGCACGGTGAAGGCGATCAGATCGTTCCAATCAAGGATTCAGGTCAGAAGAGCGCCCGTCTCGTGAAAGATGCGAAAGCAATCTACTATCCCGGTGCGCCGCACGGCATGTTCGCCACCCACCACGACAAGGTCAACGCCGATTTGCTGGAATTCCTGAAATCGTAGCAAACCGAGGAAACTCGGTCTCGGGAATTGAAAGGAAAGCCCGCTCGAAAGGGCGGGCTTTTTCGCAAGCCGGTATAGTCACCTGCTGGCGAGACGCGCGATCTCGTCCAGCAGCCTTGCAGTCGTGATCTGTCGGCAATAGCCACGATTATTACGCAGTGACCACTCATGGCGTTCTGCCGACTGCGTCACGCAGGCATCTGTCGGCACAGTCACCAGGTAACCGAGATCGCAGGCATCGCGCACCGCCGAGTCGACGCATTGATCCGTCAGGCAGCCGGCGATTATCAAGTAGCGAGTGCCCAGATTCCGCAATACATAGTCGATATTAGTCGATATGAAGACCGACGATGACGTTTTGGGGAACACGATTTCATCGGCTAGCGGCGCAAGCTCATCGACGACTTTCGCGTCGGGCGAACCTTTCGGGACATTGAAGCCGGTGATCTTGTAATCGAGCGACCGATCGCGGCCGTCGGCGGTCAGGCTCTCGATAACTGTGTATGCGACTTCAATTCTGGCGGCGCGACAGGCTCGTTGCAGGGCGACCATGTTGGGCAGCGCAGTTTCGCTCAGCATGCGAAAAAAATAACCGTAACGTTGTTCCTTTTCCGCCGAATCGAGGTTTGAGTATTCGCTCCCGTCACGGTTGCAATTATAGTTTTGAACGTCCACGAACAGCAGGGCGGTCTGAGCAGGCGCGATCTCGACATCGCGGCTCAGCGGGTGGTTGCTTGAGCCACTCATTTGATCGCTCCATAGAAAGCTCGTTCTGCGGCTTGCAGCACCCGAGCAATCCGTGCCGCCCATTCGTGCTGCCCGGTCTTGTCGAGCAGCAGGTCCTGGCGAATTTCGATCTCGACGTGTGGCAGACCGCGTCCTTCGCCGTGATGCGGTATCGTGTAGTCAGTTTCGTCACTGACGAAGTAGGGCTGGTTGTCGCCGATGATGAGATCGGTTTCGCCGCGCAGTAAGTCCAACACCAATCCGGCAAAGCGACGATCGCGATTATACAGTACGGCCGCGTGCATCTCGCGCGGAACTCCTTTGAAAATGTTGGTCATGCTGTGCTGAGCGACGAGGATCGTCGGACGTCCCGTTGCGGCGCGCGTGTCGAGCAATGCGCGAATCCGATCGTGATAGGGCGCGAAGATCTCGTTGCGACGCGCGAGCCTTTCTTTATCGGTCAACCCGAGGTTGCCCGGGATTTCGGTCAATTCACTGACCCTCGGAATCGAACTCGCCTCTTTGGGATCGCGATTACAGTCGATGACCAGCCGCGAATAATTCTGCGCCACCAGCGGTGCATCGAGCGTCTCGGAAACATCGCGCGCCAGGGCCACCGCGCCGATATCCCATGCGATATGTTGCTGTAATTGCGCCGGCGTCAGGCCGAGGTTGCCGAGTGCGCGGGGAATCCCGGTGCTGGCGTGATCAACCACAATGACAAACTTCGATCGCCCCTCAGGCCGTTCCACGAAAAACGGTGGCGGCTCGTCCGCGGCGATAACCCTGCCGAAGTAATTGCTCTCCGAACCAGTAGCGCCAGTGCGCTGCTCAGTAGACTTCTGCATAGCGGCGGCAAATCTCACTTTCATCAAGCTCGCGCAGTCCTTCGATCTCCGCCCGCTTGAAGAGCACATAGCCCGAGCGCAGATCGGCGCCAAGCCATTCGCCGACGGCATCACTCGCCTCCAGCAATGTCAGCGCTTCTGTCAACGAGGTGGGCAGCGAACGTTCGTCAGTTGCCTCGATGCGGCGTTGATGTCGGATGCCGTCGAGGCCGGCTTGAATGACTATCGCGAGCGCCAGGTAGGGATTTGCGGTGGCGTCGGCGACACGAAATTCAAAGTTGAATTGGCGGCCGCGTTTTTCCGGATCGCTACTGAACACTGGCGCAATGCGCACCGCCGCGCCGCGATCCAGAGGGCCAGCATCCGGCTTCACAGGGGCCCAGCGATTCGGGCGCAGCCGATAGTACGACGCTACGGAGGCCGCGGTTATCCCGCACATCGCCGGAAGATAATGCAGAATTCCCGCGACGAAGTGGCTGCCCAGTGCCGAGAGTTGCCACTCCCGTTGTTCATCGTACAGAACTGGTTGGCCCTCGCGGTCCAGGAAGCTGAAGTGAATATGGGTCCCGTTTCCGACGCCATCCGGATCGTGGATGGGAGCGAAGCTGACTCGCTGACCGAGGCGGAAGGCGACCGCGTGTGCGAGTTCGCGCACGATCACCGCATCGTCTGCCGCGCGCAGTCCGAGAGCCGGCGCAGCGGTGACCTCGTACTGCTGCGGACCGTATTCGGACAGGAAAGCGTCGGGAGTGAGCCCAGCCTCGCGCATCGCGCCGAGCAGCGTCTCGCCGAAAAGTCCCTGGCGGCGATAGGCGTCGAGCTCATACGGCTGCGGCGGATTCGCGGCGACGGCGCTGTAGGTAAATTCCTGCTCGAAGCTGGCGAGCATTCGCAATCCAGTTTCACTGTGCAATCGCTCCAGCGCGCGTCGCAGCACATGGCGCGGACAAAAATCCCAGGGAGCACCTTCGAGGGTCCTAATATCAGCGAGGAAGAAGTGCTCGGCCGGGCCGCCCTCGAAAGTTACTAACGTGCGAGTGTCAGGATCGGGCATCAAGACGACTTCGCCTCGGCTACCGAATGGATTCACCTGGATCGGCCCGAACGCCGACAGAAATATATTAGCGGGCGCGAGGCCGATTCCGTTCTGAAGTCTCGATGGTAAATCGGCGGCCGGAAAACTCTTGCCGCGAAAGTGTGCGGATAGATCGCTGGTGCCCGCAAAGACGATCGGCTCACGTTGCATCGCTCAAACTTAGCATTCTCGGTATCGTGGGACAGCCGCACCAGCCGCCGGGAGGTTCCGATGTCCACGGAGTTGCCGAAGAAATCCACCATCGCGGTTTGGGGCGGCGAGACCGCTCACGAACCGTACGAGCGCGCCACGCAAGTCCCGGTCGTGCACAGCGTGTCTTATAGTTACCGCGACATCGATACGTGGTTAGCGGTGGCACTGGAGCGCGCGCCCGGTCATATCTATTCGCGCAACACCAACCCGACGGTTCGCGCCTTCGAGGAAAAGATCCGCGATCTCGAAGGCGCCGAGGCGGCCACGAGTTTCTCTACCGGTATGGCCGCGATCAGCGGAACCTTCTTCGCGCTGCTGCGGCCGGGCGACAGGATCGTCTCGATTAAAGACAGCTATGGCGGCACTAACAAATTGTTTACGGAATTTCTGCCGGCGTTCGGCATCGAGGTCCGCCTCTGCGATACGACAGATTTCGCGCAGATCGAAATGGAGGTGGCGCGAGGCTGCAAATTGCTTTATCTCGAGACTCCGACCAACCCGACCGTCAAGATTGTGGACATCGCGCGCCTTGCGCGAGCCGCTCACGATGCAGACGCACTGGTCGTTGTTGACAACACCTTCGCCACGCCGATCAATCAAAATCCGCTCCAGCTCGGCGCCGACCTGGTCTTGCACAGCGCTACCAAATATCTGGGCGGACACGCAGACGCGCTGGGAGGTGCGGCTTGCGGCAGCCAGCCGTTGATCAGAACGCTCTATCATTTCCGCGAAATAAACGGCGCGGCGCTGGCGCCGATGGACGCGTATCAATTGTTGCGCGGGATGAAAACGCTCGCGCTCCGGATCGAGCGACAGAACCAGAGCGCGCTAACTATCGCGCGCTGGCTGCAACAGCATCCGGTCGTTGAGCAGG
Source organism: Candidatus Binataceae bacterium (assembly GCA_035508495.1). Lineage (NCBI taxonomy): Bacteria > Candidatus Binatota > Binatia (SeqCode) > Binatales (SeqCode) > Binataceae (SeqCode) > Binataceae bacterium (SeqCode). The sequence goes on along the minus strand of DATJMX010000082.1, from coordinate 21,990 downwards.
TGAACTATCCAGGCCTCGCAACGCATCTGCATCACGATGTCGCGCGGCGTCAGATGCGCGGTTTCGGCGGCATGCTCAGCTTCAGCGTGCGCGGCGGACTGGACGCGATCAAACTCGTGCTGCCGCGGCTGCGCTATGCGCATCGCGCGGCGAACCTCGGATGCGTCGAGACGGTAGTCGGACCGCCGCTGGTGACGAGCCATGTCGAATGCACCGCCGAGGAACGCGCGGCCGCCGGAATCCCGGAGGGCCTCGTTCGCTATTCGACGGGCATCGAGGACGTGTCGGACCTCATCACAGATCTCGAGCACGCCCTCGCAGCGATCGCGTGATCGGGTTGGCTCGAACGCTTCTAGCCGCGAAGAAAATCAAGGCAACCAAGATCCTTCAAAATCGGATCGATCTTGTCGCGAGCCTGGAACTGCGAATACTTCGTACGCAGCGCGCCCAATGATTTCGCATGATACTTCTGCGGCTTCTGCGTCCAGGTCTTGCCCGCGAGTTCCACCGCGAATTCCTCTTTGCTCTCGTCGATCGCTTTCTCGTTGGCTATCGTCCAGGGCAGGAACAGGGCGGCGACTTGACTAGTCAATACCGGCTTTAAGGTTGGGCTCAAGGCGCTCCAAGGCTCAAATTCACCCTCCGACCGTGGCCACAGCATGCGATGAATCCATGCGAGGACGTTGGGCGAGGTCGCATTAATCAATGCACCCGGAGTTGGATCGGTCCATGCGTTGTATAGTTGTCCCCACATCGCGAAATCGCCGAACGCGGGACGCCCGCCGAACAAATATGGGCGCGCTGCCAGATGAGCTTCGAGGAGCGGAAGTGTATCGCGGAATGACTGCTCGATTTGCGGCGCGGTCTGCGCATTCGATCCAACGAACGATACGCGATTAACCATTCGCTCGCGCACCATCTTAACTCCGCCCGCGAACTGCGCGTCGTCCGCCGCCGGCATCAGCGAGCGCGCGATCCGCGTCGCAGCGGAAAGCTGATCGGCCTCGCGCGCCCATCGATAGTGGAACATCCACTTGTTTCCCCACTCATCGCCGAACTCTTCGAGCAGCACCGAAATGAAGTTGGCCGCCGGATCGGTGGGATGAATCGACGGCGACGGATTGAGTGCCTCGACGTGCTCGATGATCGGTGTGGAATCCTGGATGCCTTCCTCTTTGGGGCTCACAACCAGCGGCACCAGCGGCAGCTTCACGAATTTCTGGTAGTCGCCTTCGGTATCGAGACTTCGCGGAATCCATCGATGCGCAATTTCCTTGTAGCGGAAGTACGAACGCACCTTCACTGAGTATGGTGAAAGCTCGATTCCATGGATTCGATATATATTCGCCAAGGCGATGTCCTCCGATTAGCGGCTTCTGAATTCGTCTGGAACTGGGACAGCTTTAAAAGTCTTGCCGGGCAACCCGCGATTCTTCAGCGCAGGTCCGGGCCGCAAACTCATATCGCGCGGCACTATCGGTTCTTTGCAATCGGGGCAATCGAGCTGCGGCCTGATGACCTTGCGGCATTTGCGATGGATCAATTCGATCGGAGCACCTTCGCGCCCAGCCATCCACCGATCGCCCCAGGAATTGAGCACGACAATCAGGGGAAAGAGGTCGATGCCCTTAGGCGTCAGGCGATACTCATAACGGCGCGGCCGTTTCTCGTACAGAACGCGCGCCAGGATCCCGTCACGCACCAGCTTGCCGAGCCGATGCGACAGGCGATGAGACGTCAGGCCCAGGTCCTGCTGCAAGGCGTCGAACCGCCGAATGCCGAGGAAGACATCGCGCACGATCATCATCGTCCAGCGCTCGCCCACGACGGAGAGGGCGCGCGCGATCGAGCACTCCACGGTATCGATATCGTTCCAGCGCATGACGGATAGATTGTTTTGTTGACTGGAGACTAACTTCCAAAATAGAAGTTAGTCAAGTCGCCCGTGGAGATTCGATATGAGTGATCAACCTGTCGCTGTGGCGGTCGGAGTGGATGCAGGACTCGGAGCCGCACTGGCGAGAAGATTCGCCGAAAAATATCGCGTCGCCCTGGTGGCTCGAGACGCCAATAAGCTCAGAGGCTTCGAAGATGAGATCCGGCAGAAGGGCGGTGAGGCGATCTCGGTTCCAGCTGCGCCGCAGCTGAAAAAACAAGACATGCTCGATCCCGCGGCGATCGCGGAAACGTTCTGGCACCTCGCGCATCAGGATCGCAGCGCATGGACCCAGGATATCGACGTGCGACCCTTCAAGGAGAGATTCTGAAGCAGCGCACCGGGACGACGCGCTCACCTCTAAAAGAAGATGAACGATCGCACCACCACGTTCTTACGGCACGGAGCGTCCTGAGGCGCGGTCGGGTCGATGCACGCGGCGTGGAAGGACCAGCGCGATACGGAACCGTCAGTGACCGAGTCGTAGCACTTGAGCATCGAGACCTCGGTCGGCTTCTGCTGCGGGAACCAGTACCACTCGTGGTTGGGGCGATACGTGAAGCGGGTGGTCTCGCCGACGCGATCGTCATAGACGCGGTAGTTGGTGATGTACGGTTGATCGGCGAACGAGGGCCAGGCGCATAACACGAAGGGATTCTGCTGCACAGTCTCCATCGGCTTCGCGAGATTGATCGACACGAAGCGGCGCGACATCTTCGCGTCGGCCTGAGCTTCCGTGTAGTGCTGCTCGCGGCCGAAGTTGCGCAGGTTCCTGGTGAGCAGCTCGCGGCATCGCACGCGCCCGCTATTGTCGTTCAAATCGTTGTGCACGAGGTAGGCGTAGTTGGCGTTGACGCCCGGATTCTTGTTGGCCTGATCCTCGGTGCGGTCGCCTTTGTAATCCTTGTCGAACACGTCGTGGTTGTAGACCAGCGCATCGGTGGCGTTAGGGAAAAACTCCAGGAGGAGCTTCTCCATCTCCGGGTAGAATACCCGTTCCACTTCAGCCGCATCGTAAAAGTTTCGGCACTTTGACTCGCAGTGAGCGAGCGAAACGCCGAGCTTGTCCATGCATTGCGGGCTGTTGGGCGAGAGTCCCGGATAGTACTCGCCGATTCGGCGCGCGTCGCGCAACACGATTGGAAAATAGAGACATCGGCGCACGATATCCCGCTCTTCCTGGCGCAATGCTTTCGCATCGGCAGCGTGTGCCGGATCGCGCCAGAGCGCGTTGGATGAAACAATCGAGTACGACGGCGCCTCGTGGACGGAGTATCGCATCGGAAGCGCGATCCCGCCGTCGGGAGCTTTGATGTTGTTCGTGCGAATATAATCGAGGCACTCCGACTGGGTGCGAAACCCTATGCCCCACTTGGTCTTGATTGGGCCCGGAGGCGCGCTCTCGATCATGTCGATAACGGCCTGTCCTTCGCCTTTTGTAAGCTGGTCAAGCGCGTCCCGCGTCGCAGCGGCAGTTCCCGCATCGCCGTTTCGATCGAGCGACATGTAGGACAGACCGCCGTTGGCGGCGATCGGCGCGGACTGACCTTTCGTGAGCTGGAACGGTGGAACGTAGGCTGACGGAATTCTATCCGCAGCACCAGAAACGTGTTTCTCAATGGTCTCGACCTTATCCATAGTGCGCCTCCGCAAAAGCAAGAACTTGATCAGGCCTATCGAGAACGTAGCTCACCGGCGGAACGCAGGCCAGATTGAAACGTCTAATTTCTTGGTCATGCCGCGAAGCGCTCGATTCGTGTTGCGCGACTTGAGAGCATCGCCAATTGAGAGGTATTCTTCGTCAACGGAGTGACCGCAAGATGAGTGACTTCACGCGGATTTCAGTAAACCCCATCGCCGGGGCTTTGGGCGCCGAGGTTGGCGGCGCTCATCTCGGGCAGATCGACGATCGGACGTTCGATGAAATTCGTGCCGCGCTGCTCGAACACCAGGTATTGTTTTTCCGCGACCAGGAGCTAACCCGCGATCAGCACAAGGCGTTCGGGCGCCGCTTCGGCACGCTCCAGGTTCATCCTTACCTGCAACCGCTCAAAAACGAGGGGCACCCGGAATTCGTCGTTCTCGAAAGCGACGAGGCTCATCCGTATCTCGCGGAGGCATGGCATAGCGATGTGACCTTCGTGCCAGAGCCGCCGCTCGGTTCGGTGCTGCGATGCGTCGTGGCACCGGAATTCGGCGGTGACACGATGTGGGCGAGCATGTATGCCGCCTACGAGGCGCTCTCGTCCACGATGCAGCGCTTGCTGAGCGACCTTGTCGCGATTCACGACACCGCGCGCTCCTTCGCGCGCCCTGATTACAAGACCGAGCACATCGGCGGCGAACAAGCCCGTCAAGTAATCTCGGCAGAGCATCCCGTCGTGCGCACTCATCCGGAGAGCGGACGCAAGGGACTGTTTGTCAACACCACGTTTACGGCGTCGATCAAAGGGATGAAACCGCGCGAGAGTGCCGCGCTGCTTGGATTCCTGTATCGGCATATGGAGTCCCCCGATTTCAGCTGCCGCTTTCGCTGGCGGGTCAACTCGGTCGCGATGTGGGACAACCGCTGCACCCAGCATCGCGTCGTCGCCGATAACCGGGGCGCAAAACGCCGGATGGAACGCGTCACGATTAATGGCGATCGGCCGTTCTAGGCGGGGCGCCATCGACCATCATCCGGTCCAAGGCTTTGCCGTTCTGGAATTCCGCTCGATTTCTCCAGCCCGAGTCGGCGGGGTAGGCCACAGCCGTCGATAGGCTCACAATCGATTGACAGCCTGAAAGCGTCGATCCGCCTGCGTGCGGACTCGAAGAGCCAGGCCGAGCCGACGCCTCCGGTCGCGGAACCAGTCGTAGGGCGAGTTTATCAATGTCCCCGCCTCCTGCATTTTCACTTTCGCATCCGGATGGAGATGACATCGATCGCCGCTGGATTTGCCCGCGTTCCAAAATCTCTCCCAAATCCGCTGGGCCGCCATTGTCGCAAACCCTGAAAAGGTGCATAGATTAGCGCGGTTAGGGGGACTGGCTTGCTGATGCCTCAACACCTCCGCTAAAGCGCCCGCTCGGCTCATGTTAGATTTGTCGCCCAATGGCCATGCAGAGGCGCGCGATACGCCGGGGAGAAGTGCCCTAGCTCGTTTTGTGCTCGCGGTTGATGGGCACCCATTCCATGTTGGGCTTGGCGCGTTCCTTTTTGTCTGCCGGACTGCATCCCGCCCGCCAAAAGCCAACGCCATCGGATGTGGCGCGAGCTACGCTGCCTCGAGTTAATTACCGCCACCGCCGCTTCGTTACGCGGTTGCCGAGAAAGGTGATGCGAAATGACGCCAGAAGCTCTGATATTTTGCGATGCGGTGCCGAAAGATCAGCGTGGACTTGTCGAGCACAACCGTAGCTCCGTGGGCGGTTCGCTCAAAGCACTGGGCGCGGTTGCTCTCCTCGTGTATGCGGCAACACTGGGAGGATGCAAGGCTGCGACACCCAGCACCGAGAGCCTCGTTGCAATCGATTGTGCACTCAACCTCGGCTACGTGCCTCTGCCGATACTCAATACTGAGGCGCATGGCCAGATTGCAGTGCTCAATCTGAGCGCCAATCCGGACAAGTCCAATGCACTCCTCAAAGTAATAGACATAAACATGATGGCGCTGGCCCGCGGCATGGCAGTCGATATCCAGGATGGACTTCTGCTGGCGGCGGCTGACAATGGCTCGACTACGGGAAGCCTGCTGCTGATCAACGAAAGCTCGTTCGCGATAACCGCCATACCGTTTCCGACCGGCAGCCGGCCCAAGGAAACCGACGGCGTGGTATTCGATCCGGTGAGAAGCACGGCGCTGGTTTCGATGAGCGATGCTGAGGATTGTCCTAAGCCGGGCACCTGCACCGGAGCTGCGATCTTCAACCTTTCGACGCGCACTTTCGGACCAATTCTTCCGTCAGAGGATACGTTGAGTAACTTCGCAGTTGATTTTATAAACAATGCTTCGCTCGCCAGCTCGGACGCGATTGACCCGCTGCTGGCTGCGGATAATCTGCCGAAATCGCAGGCCTGTACGCTGAGCGACAAGAACGTCTTGGGGCTGGATGCGGATCCCGAGGGGTTGGCGGTCGATCCCACGACCCATATCTGGATCGCCGGTAATTTCGGCTCCCCAACTGCGACGATCATCAATCTGAACGGGGCATCCTTTACGTCGGGAGCGAACTGCACACTCAATGAATCACTGCCGCCCAATTCGATAAATTTCAATACCGGCACCGGGGCGATTGGAATGCCTGGGGTCGTGATAAATCCTCTGACTCACGAAGCGCTGTTGACCGCCGAGGGTGGCAACCAGGTTGCGCTGCTCGACTTGCCCTCACTTCCTGTCGTCAAGCTTACTTCGAGCAGAGTCAGCGGGGTTCGCAGCACAATTCCCAACGATCCCGATGGCAACCCGTTCTTCGCTGCGACTTTTCCCTACGGCAACACAATCGATGTCTGCAACAATCTGGGATACGTACTCGAGAAACCCGTCAACTACCTGGCGCAAATCGATCTCGCGAAGCTAAGAAAAAGCCCGCTTTCGATCAGCCTCCCGCTGCCATCTGGCAGCTGCTTTGGAACCAGCACGACGTTCAAATGCGGCAATGGTTCGGGTGTCAAGTTCTTCCCGTTGCCGACCTCTTGAATCATAATTGCCAATTTCTCGATCGCAAGATGTTTACCGGCGCTCAGAAAGCGCTCGTCAGATGCTCAGGAGATACGTTCAATGAGTACAATCGATAGGATGATTCAACTGGTGCGGCAGGCCTTGTTTGCGCCGATAACGTTATTGGGTCTGCTCTCCACGATCATCCTGTTTTCAGGCAACGCGAACGCCGGCCCGCTCGTCAGTCATACGCTCGCATTCCCCACGATCACCAGTCTTTCCAAAGCGTTAACCGTTCCGTTGCCGAATTTCGGATTGGTTCCGCTTGCGACACCGCCGACGCTTGGTTTGCTTGCATGCGCACCGCCGGTCGGCACATCGATCACGAAATGTGACGATGGAAACGGCAATATCAAGATCGGCGAGGGGGCGACTCGCGGCTGCGAGGGAGAGGTAGTAGTCGACCGAAAAACCAACAATTACAAGCAAATCACCATAAACAAGGGCGGCACTCTGATCGTACCTGATACCCAGACTCAGCTCGGCCAGGTCAGTCTCACTACCACCGGGATTGACGTATTCGGGACGCTCGAGATTGGTTCTTCGGTTTGCCCGATCGGCACGCTGGCCTCAAGCGTAACCGCTGGTCCGCGAGTGGTTGTGACCTTCACCGGAGACCGGCCGCCGTCAACGCAGTGCGGCGATCTCTCCAAAGGGGCAACCGGAAACGGGACCTGTCCCGGTTACCAAAAGGGAATCCAGGTTGAAAGCGGCGGCATTATCCGGATGTTTGGACGCAAGGGGGTGCCGGGCGCGCTTCCGAACGCGGGCGTCAATTGGACTTATCTGGCCGAGCCTGCAGGAGATCCGACCAAGTTTGCGGGCTCGACTGGAGTTCTCGAACCTCCAACCTCTGCCGCCAATGTAATTTATACGGCCTCGCGAACGGACGCCGACGAAGGCGGTGCGGGGATTGCCGCATGGAAGCCGGGCGATTGGATAGCAGTTGCCACTACCAGCTTTAGCCCGTGGGAGACCGAGTTCGTTCAGATTCAAAGCATCGGCAAGGATCCCACCGCTGGCAGCACCGGGTCGAAAATAACGCTTTCGCAACCGCTCGCCTTTTATCACTTTGGCGGAGCTAACCCCGGCGTGCCGTCCACCGGCAACTACGACGCAGGTTCAAGCACTACGCAACGGCAAAACCTGAACTTCGGAGTCGACGAGCGCGCTGAAGTAGCGCTGATCAGCCGCAGTATCCTGCTAACCTCGGACGCTGACTCGACTGCCGGCAGCAAGCATTGGGGCGGCGAGTTGAAGTTTCTCCAGGGGTTGACCGAAGTATCGATGCAAGGTGTCGAGCTGCAAAAGTTCGGCAAGGAGCAACTCGGCAGCTATCCAATCCACTTCCACCTCGATGGCGATCTGGGCGCGAAGAAAATCCTGGTCGATTCCAACAGCGTCGATCATAGCTACAACAAGTGCATCACGGTTCATTCGACGCAGAATGTTAAATATACCAACAACGTCTGCGCACGTATCACGGGACATATTTTTTACGAAGAGGTTGGCAACGAAAACAATATCACCTTCGACGGCAACGTTGGCATCGGCGCAATGAGCAACTCGTTCGATGTGAACACGACTGCCGAGATGAGCCGGGCGGATTTGATCAAGAAATATTATTGGGTGGGTGATAACATGTTCACGCCGCCCAACGGTACGCCTTCGAACACGGTTTTTGATCAGATCAATATCTTCGATGCGGACTCTCAGTTCGTTTCGACCCAGGGTCTCACGTCAGCAGCCATTTCGACACGCGGCCAGTGCGCGGCCGGTTTCGATGCGCAAGGAAAAGTTATACTCGCAGGGGTGCCCGACAATCAGATAGCGCCCACCTGCTATCCGGGCAACACTTCAAAGCCATTCTATTTTGAGCCGCCCAGCGGATTCTGGCTGCTGAATCCCAGCGCGAAGCTCATGAACAATTCAATTGCAGGGTGCCAGGACACCGGCGCAGCTTACTGGTACGAGTCGCCGCAGGACGCGAATGTGAACGGCGTGCAATACATTCCGATCGGTCCGAAATATGTAGTGGAGAATCCGGCAAAATACGGCCTTTTTCAGAACAACCGTGGCCATAGTTGCTATCGCGGATTAAACGACGAGCAGTTCGAGCTCGGCACCGGGAATTCGATAACCGGTTATGAGAACGCTCAATATCAGAACCCGCCTAATAACACTACCAATCATCCGGTAGTGGATGAATTTGATGGTCTCACCCTTAGCCGAATCCGTTATCGCGGGATCTGGCTACGGCCGACCTTCTATCTTGTCGATGAGGGGCGCCTGGCCACGAATCGCCGCGGCATTTCCTTCGTGACCTCGGGTGGCGCCGACGGCAACTATCCCGGCGTCTGGTCATTAATGAGTCGGTCAACCATGGTCGGGATCAGCACCAACAACGTCGACCGATTTGGGCCTTGCGGTTCGAAGATATTGGTCGCTGGCGCGCAGGTTCGTGGCGGAACATTCGGCTGCATTGACCAGACCGTTCCTCAATCCGGTCCGGCTACAGGCGGCGAATTCACCGAAAAGGGCTACCCGGTTCCGGACGAGAATATGTTCGGCTTTATGAGCTATGACGGTCCGCCATTGATAGTGAAGGACCGGTTCGTAAACTATTTGGTGGATCCTTCCCAGACTTTGTGGACCAAAGCCGACCAGGCCGTTGTTGCATCATGGAGTTTCATCAACAACTACACGCACTACGAAGGCGACGCCGGGATCGGGTGGCTCGACAGCAATCAGAGCGCTTACCCGGTGGCGGCTAGTACCAAGAACCTCAACTTCACGAATGTAAATTTTCGCCACCAGGTCTATACCGATTTGGTTAATATCGCCGCCTTCAACGACGGCGACAAAAACACCTCGATCCTCGATCTCGATGGAACGCTGAGCGGATACGAGGTGATGGACCCAAATGGAAAACCTGCGTTCCCGGTTTCGCTCAACAATCTACCATTTAATTTTTCCTCCAATTCGGTGGATGAGTGCCGGGCCGAAGGCCAGCAGAATGTGGACCTGGAGGGCCGTCCGACCGCTGCGATGGTGCCGAGCGGAATCGGTCAGTTGGAATTCGAGTCTCCGCTCTTTCCAGTAAACTCCAAAAACGACGGGACACCCAACAAGTTTCCTAACTCGGTCCCGCCTTTAAACGGCGACTTGTCACAGTTGTTAACCTTCTACAAGACTGACATTGACTTCAACCAGCATGGAGCGATGTCGCTCCACAGCCGCAATGGACTTGGCGTATGGGAACCGAAGGTCGCGAGCGGCTATGGCTATGCGGTGCGAGCGGATCCCTACGATTTCCCGGGTTCGGGACCTACGGGAGCGGGAATAGGCAGTCTCGTGGATGTCAGCCTGGTCGATACCGTCAAGCCCACTATCAGCTCCACCAATCCATTCTACTTCCAACTAGGTATCTGTTACACCGACACGGCGGGAAACCACCCGGCCGACAAATTCCAGATCTCGACTGGCTATCGATCGTGGGGTGGCGGCAGCGTTCAGTCTAACGACATTGCTCTGCGTAGTTACTACAACCAGTTGAACCAGCTTATTGATGCTAAACAATGGTGCACCAACCTCGATACACAAGGCTTTAATAACCTTGGACCGCTGGGACCGCTCCCGAGCAACGCCGACTTTACCGGCTGTCCCTCTCCGGGGATCGCTCTGAAAGGGAATAGCGCCTGCCCCGAAGGCACTACTCAAATCACGGATCGGCAAGGGCAGGTGTCCTGCGTGTTCCCGATTGATACTCCGCCGTTGACTGAGGCGAAAAGTCTGACGGAGATGAACACGGTCGATATGACAACCAAGCTCCCTGATTTGAACAAATATTTTTACGATACCAGCACTGGCATGCTCTATTTATGGGTGTACCAATCCGATCCGAACGCCGTGGGTCCGTCGCCGCTTGGTATTTGCAAAGGAAACCCGCAGGATCCGGAGTTCTGTCCTCAAAAAACGGACGCCGGTGCCTTGAGCACCGGTGAGTCCTACTACAACTGCCCCAAGGAAGGATGCACCACTTATCGGATCGTCCTGAATGATTCGAATTATATACCCGGCGTATCGAACTGCAAGGTATTTGGCGGAGACGGTACTGCCAATAGCTGGCTCAATGGTACGGGCGGAAATCCCTGGCAGCCGCCTACCTCGCAGCCGGCATTGGTCTATGCCGATAACATCGCGAAAAAGGTTACTCGCATGCCCAATCCAGGACAGTTTCCGCACTACTCGGATGCGAGCGCGCCGGTGTGCGCGGTTAACCAGTGAGGTGAGTTTAGAGAATCCAGGTCCGAAGCGATTACGTATTGCGGCGGCGCAGAACTTCATCTGACCTGTAAGCGTTGCGAGGTCGTCTATGGTGTCCGACACAGACCCCATAGACCGCCTTGGAATTGCGCCCACATTCGAGGGTGAGCGGGATCGAGGAATCTCGACCTGCGTTTAGCGGCGCCATTTTTAAGATACGCACTGATCCAGATTTGCCTCGAGTTCTGCTAAAAGCGTCTTGTTCGAGAGCGAGGAGACGACGCGATGCTGAGTCCGTATCGAGTGCTCGATCTGACGACGGAGCGGGGGTTGCTTTGCGCGCAGATTCTGGCGGATCTGGGTGCTGACGTTATCAAGATCGAACCGCCGGGAGGGTCGCCAGCGCGCCAACTCGCCCCCTTTTTTGAGGATCGCCCCGATCCCGATCGTTCGATCTACTGGTGGTCGTATAATCGCAACAAACGAGCCATCACACTCGATCTCGAAACAAATGAAGGGCAAGAGTTGCTTTATCGACTCGCCGCCAAATCGCATTTTCTCATTGAATCCTACAATCCCGGTTATCTAAGCGATCGTCATCTGGGTTACGACAAGCTTGCTGCGAACAATCGTGGGATCATTTACGTATCGATCACCCCGTTCGGTCAGACTGGACCGAAAGCATCTTACGCCGATAGTGACCTCGTAATCCTCGCCGCGGGCGGCCCGCTCTTGCTCTGCGGCGATGAAGACCGGGCACCGATCAGGGTCAGTGTTCCGCAAGCTTATCTTCACGCATGTGGCGATGCCGCGATGGGTGCGCTAGTGGCAAATCATGAACGCCAGCGCTCAGGCCTCGGACAGCACGTCGACGTGTCGGCGCAGCAATCGGTAACTGCGGCTACTCAGGCCAATAATCTCGCGTTCCGCTTGGGGGCCGAGGAGGCGAGGCGAATGGCGGGGGGAGCGCGAGTGGGAGCGATGCGTGTGCCGCTCGTGTGGCGAGTGAAGGACGGCTACATCACGCTCAGCTTTCTATTCGGGCGTCAGCTTGGGGTGTTTACTCAAAGACTGATGAACTACCTATACGAGCAGGGAGCTTGCGACGCTGCCACTCGGGATAAGGACTGGATCGAATTCGGCGCGATGCTCGCAAGCGGCAAAGAGCCGATGCAAGAATACGAGAGGATAGTTGTACTGATCGCTGGCTTCGTTGCCACTCGAACGAAGGCCGACCTGTTCGCTGTCGCGCTCGAGCGCGGTCTATTAATCGCGCCTATCGCAACAGTTAGTGATGTGCTCGCCAGTCCTCAACTCAAAGCTCGACAGTACTGGCAAGCGCTCGAACATCCGGAGTTGGCGCGATCGTTCCCGTATCCTGGCCCGTTCGCCAAATTCAGTGAAGCACCTATCGTTTATCGCCGTCGGCCGCCGTTAGTCGGTGAACATAATCACGAAATCTATTTTGAGGAACTCGGACTCTCAGCGAGCAAGATTCAAGACCTGACGCGAAGAGGAATAATCTGATGCTGCCGCTTGCGGATGTTAAAATCCTGGATTTCATGTGGGCACTCGCGGGGCCGGGCACAACCAGAGCGCTGGCCGACTATGGCGCGACAGTTGTTCGAATTGAGTCTACCAGTAGAATAGACGGATCTCGCACCGTCGGTCCGTTTTATAAAAATCAAGCTGCGCATGATGGTTCGGGGCTGTTCGGTACCTACAATGCCGGCAAGCTGGGGCTCGGCCTCGATTTGAACCAGCCTGAGGCACGGGAAGTGGTGCTGGATCTTGTGCGATGGGCCGATGTAGTCTGCGAATCCTTTTCGCCCAAGGCGATGCGTGCATGGAAGCTCGACTATGAATCTCTGCGCACGGTCAAACCTGACCTCATAATGCTAAGTTCCTGCTTGATGGGTCAGACGGGTCCCATGTCAGGCTTCGTCGGTTTTGGCAACATGGCGGCAGCCGTCTCCGGTTTCTATAATCTTTGCGGTTGGTCTGATCGGTCTCCTTCGGGGCCATTCGGAGCTTATACTGATTACCTGGCGCCGCGATTCGGAGCAGTGTCAATTCTCACTGCACTGGATTACCGAAGGCGCACGGGCAAGGGACAATACATCGATCAATCACAGGCCGAGTCAGCTCTGCATTTTCTCACTCCGGCCTTACTCGACTGCGCTGCGAACGGACGGGTGGTCCAGGGCTTGGGAAATGACGATCTCAACTGTGCGCCGCATGGCGTCTATCCGGCGATTGGAAAAGACCGCTGGATAGCAATTGCCTGTTTGAACGATGAACAGTGGCGGTGTCTATGCTCCGTAATGAAGAATAATGAGCTCGCGAACGACGAGAGCTTCGCGACAGTGTCCAGCCGCCTGAGTAATCGCATTCGATTGGACGACATCATCCGCGAATGGACCGCTCGATTTGAAGCTGAAGCAGCCGAGAAATTGCTCCAAAGCGCGGGTGTGCCAGCCTCTTTGGTTCAGAACAGTAAAGAAGTTTGCGAGGACGAGCAGTTGGCGAGCAGAGGGTATCTCGTCGAAATCGATCACGCGATCCAGGGCAAAACCGTGGTCGAAGGTTCACGTTGCAAATTGTCCCGTACTCCCGCGCGAACTCCGCGACAGGCTCCTGCCGTCGGCCGCGATAATCAATATGTACTTCAGAGCCTCCTGGGCTATGACGAAGCGCGCATCACCGAACTAGTAGCCTCCGGCGCGCTTCAGTAGCTGCCGAGCCCGATCGGCTCGCTGCCGGTCGGGAGTTGAAGCCGCGTGATTAGTGCGACGCGAAGCTGGTTCGCCGCGGAATAAAATCCTTCTCCCGGTCGCAAAGGTTTTATCTATGGAGTCAGGAAGTCTGGATAGCGTTGCAATAGAACCTTCAGGGCTTGACGGGCGCGATGAAGCCGAACTTTAACACTGCTGGGTGTAAGATTGAGCAAGTCTGCGGCTTCCTCTGTGTCGAGTTCGTCGATGTCGCGCAGAATCAAGACGGTCCTGTAATTATCCGGCAAAAGATCGATGCACTGTCTGATGATGGCCCTGGTTTCTGAAGCTTCAACTGCCAGGTCAACCGGCATTGAAAGGAGCCTCTGCTCGATCCAGTTGCCAGAGGTATCGAACCGCGGCAAAAGTTCACCGATCTCGACGCTATCCATTTCGCCCTTGCGGCGCCTGGCACGCAGGATCATAAGGGCAGAGTTCACCACGATCCGATGGAGCCAGGTTGATAGTTGCGAATTACCATTGAAGCTATCCATCGATTTAAACGCGCATAGAAACGCATCCTGGACAGCATCGCAAGCGTCTGCTTCCGATCGCAGATAACGCCGCGCAGTGGCCAATAGCCGGCCACCATATGTTCGCACCAAATCTTCGTAAGCATCCTGATTGCCGCTTCGCAGGCGATCGAGCAGGGTGCCATAACTGCCAAGTTGTTTGGCTTTTGCGGGAATCGAGTTCCGGTTGTTGCCGACAATCCGTGCGGACTCAGAGGGGTAGACTACTGAGTATCTGGAAGAAGTATTTTGTAACGACATTGCCACCACCTATCGAACTGCTCTCAGCAGACAAATTGCAACTAACGCTCGATTTGTATGAGCTATTCATCAATGCCGCTGTCCTGTTGGCCACGCATCCACTCGCGTATGTACGCCGAGCAGCCTCGAAGATGGATTCCTCGCGCCTCACACGCGACTAGAAACCTGACCACTTCGACGTCCAACAACATCACTTCTTCCATTTCAAACTCAACGCTGCCCTGGACCGACGCGATTTGCGCCTCGAGTTCTGGAAGTGAATCGGCATCGAACCGACCGATCAGCCTGATGATCAGCCGGCTTGGGCCCGCAACGGTTTCGATCTTGAATGTCAATGCCGACCGACGAAGCAATTAACGGGCCGAGGCGATTTTGCTTGTGCGAAGTGGGGTTTCCTGCCGAAGTACCTCGAGTCTTCGGCAATTGCCGAACAATTGCTGACAAATCAGCAGTACTGCCCGCTCAGTTTTAATATGGAGATTCCTCAGGTCTGGAATCGGTGCTTGTTGATACCGAGTCGGAGGATTTTTGACTCCAGCGTCTGGCGCGGCATTCCGAGTTTGGCTGCTGCACCCGAACGCCCCGAAACTCGCCCACGACATTCCGCCAAGGCGGCCTCGATCCATTCCTTCTCACTCTCGGGCGCGGCACTCAGGCCCGTCGGGGCAGAATTGAGGGTCGCCGCCGGGGCCCACCTGAGCCAGGTCGGATCAACCGAAAATGTCGGTCCGTCGCAGAGTATGACGGCGCGTTCGATTACATTCTGAAGCTCGCGAACATTTCCAGGCCACTGGTACTTCTGGAATACCTCGAGCGTGCCGCTGGTGATATCGCTGAATTTCTTTCCGGCCTGCTTGGCGTAGCGACTGATCATGTACTCGGCGAGCAAGGCAATGTCACCTGCGCGCTCACGCAACGGCGGTATTTCGATCGGAAAGACGTTTAGCCGATAGAATAAATCCTGCCGGAATATGCCCGCGCTCACGGCTTGTTTCAGGTCGCGATTAGTCGCCGTGATCAGGCGCACATCAACCTTGAGCGTTTCGGCGCCTCCGATACGTTCGAATTCCCGCTCCTGCAATACCCGCAGCAAGGCGATCTGCGCCTCCATGGGCAACTCGCCGACTTCATCAAGAAAAATCGTTCCTCCGTCGGCAGCCTCAAACCGGCCCGCGCGACGTTGCATCGCGCCAGTAAACGCGCCTCTTTCGTGGCCGAACAGTTCGGAGGCGATCAGCGATTGCGGGATGGCGCCGCAGTTCACGCTGATGAAGGGCCGCGTCGATCGATTCGAGCGCTTGTGGATCGCCCGTGCTATCAGCTCCTTTCCGGTCCCGGTCTCACCTGAGATCAGAACGGTGGAATGAGTGGGAGCGACTCTGGCGACTTGTGCCAGCACCATTCGCAGAGGTTGAGCGGATCCAACAATTTCCTCGAACATCGAGGAGCGTGTTACTTCCTCGCGTAGCGCCAGATTTTCGTTGCGGGTTCTCTCTTCAGCTCGCTTGCGGTCCTCGATGTCGGTCCCGGTCGCGTACCATCGAATGACGCGTCCCTGTTCGTCGCGCAAAGGATTGCAGCGAACCAGAAACCAGCGAAATACGCCATCGGTTCCTATTGCTCGAAGCTCGTGCTCAAAGGGCAGACCGCGGGCCATCGCCTCCGGCCAATCCTGCTTTTCCAGATCTTCAGGATGCGTGAAGCGAGTTAGATGGTCGGTGACCGGCACGTTCTCCCAAGCGACACCGAAGTAGTCAGACGCCGCTCGATTGACATGAAGCACGGTTCCATCCGCGTCCAACACGTGAACGATGACCGGGATGGCATCGGTAATCTGGCGCAGTTCTACTTCGTCCTGACGCAGTCTCTGTTCGGCAATTTTGCGTTCATGAATATCGGCGAGGAGCACGTACCAGCGGATGATGCGATCGTCGGGACCTCGCAGCGGCAGCCCGGCGGCCTGAAACCATTGGTAGACGCCATCGGGGCGCCGCAAGCGGTGATCGAATTTACACGACTGTCCGGTCTCGATAGCGCGCCGCCAGACAGCGCCGGCGTCTTCACGATCGTCAGGATGAACGGCGCCATCCATGGTCCATTCTTTCAAATCTTCCAACGTCCTGCCGAAGTACTCCCGCATCTGCCGGTTCATGAACTCGACATCGCCTTGCGTGGTCATGACGGCTACCAGGGCCGGAATGCTATCGACGAGCGTGGCCAGTTCGGCGGTGCGCTCGGCGACTAGCCGATCCAGATCGTCGGCGATGCGCTTTTGAGCAGTTCGTTCGCGGACCTCGTGTAATCCGACAACTGCCTGGTTCGCCGCGACACTGAGAAGCAGGGTCTCGGTCGCTTGCGGAAAATCCGTCCGCTGACATCCCGCGACTATCACCCCGAATTCGCCACTCAACCCCAATCGCGAGGTTGCCACCGTATAATCCGTGCCTTCGATTCGACGGCAGGCCTGCGACGGCCATTCGTAACAGTCGTCTCCGAGACAATCGCTGAGCAGTTGACCGAGCGCGTGCGGAGATAAAATTGGCTCGCGCGCTTGAGCGAAGCGCGCCATTTCGAGAGGCGATCCAGCGGCCGCATCCGTCAAGCGCGCATAGACGAAGTCCAGGCGCAGTACGGATATCAGCGCGTCGAGCAGTGTGCCGCCGATCCCGTCGATCTCTCGACCTCTCCATACTGCGGAGAGCGCCTGGAGAGCCATCAGGTCATTGATGCAGTCCTGCAGGCGGTCGGCTTTGAATCCGCTCGGTTCCATCCGCTCGCCTGGTGTCAGCGGACGCGGATCTGGAACCGCGGGAGAAGCTCATGTGGAGCGAAATTGACAAGATCAGGTCTCATCCCGCGCATCATTGTTTACGGCCTGCGATACGCGCTGCCGGAGTTTTTAAATTGGCTCAAAATCTCCTGCGGCGATACGAAAAACGGATTCTGGTACAGCAAACCGCCGACTATCGCCACCGGGTGCGTCCGCAACACATCCACGGCGATCGTTCCGGTAATGAGATTCGTATCGTAAGTGCAGATGACCGGGTCATCGAACGCCGGCAGCACCTCATTCAACCGCGCTTCATATTTGATCCACTCTTCAGCGTTAGACCAGTCCTCGAGGATTCTGTCCGCAACGTGGGCGACTAAGCGAGTGAGAGGAAAGCCCAGCGTTCTCCCCTCGTGCAGCACCTCTTGAATCAGCGCCAGCATCGCATCGGGGTCGAAACGTCCGCCCCGGAGGTAAGTGTCCTCAACAGCAGCAACTCCCAGTTGGCGCTGAAGCTGCGCAGCGGCGGTATCGACCCCAACATTGCGAAGCCGTTCCAGATGGGGTTCGCGGTGTTCGGAGCGCAGCACATGAAAGGCGCGCTCACCGCGCTGAAAACCGTCGAGCACGAATGGCAGCAGCGTCTCGTATTCTTCCTGGCCGGAACTGAAAAAAGCGCAGACGTGACGGTATTCGTTAAGTGTCGAGCCGGCAAAAGGTATGGGCTCTGTGACTGCGCTCACGATGCTTGCCTCCAATCGTATTTAGATCGCGCTGGCGTAAAACCCAGCTTAGTTTCTGGAGGAGACTGCGGTCACAGCATTGGAATGTCACATCGCCTTGCCGCGCCGAACTGTCTGCTCGACCAAGCAGAATCACAGGGAACGCTCAGCACCTACACAACTGAGCCAGCTTCCGGTATCGAATCCACGACCAAACGCCGTCTGGCCACGATCCTACGAACGAAAATTTAAGGCAACTCAGCCGAATCAGCAAGAATAGTCCGGACCGAAGAATGAGACGCTTCGCGTATTGCGACGGATTACACCGAAGTCACGATGCGCGAACCGTGTCGGCGGGCCCGGGAACATCGGCCAGATACCGATTCAGCTCAGAGAATAGAACCTCCAGTCGTCGCATCAACTGCAGTTCCGCGAGCATCGTGCGGCGCGGTTCGAGCGGCCACGACCCCAATCGCGCGAACCCTCCCTCCTCCAGGTATGAACTGAACGCGTTGAGCGGTTCGGCCAAATCATCGGCTGAATGTTTCTGCGCGATCGCCCGAGCAGCGGCAGCGTTGAAGCATTCAGGCCCGCTGTAGAAATCCAGCCACGAATCAAGCCGCCCGCGCATCGCGTCGAAGACCCGCTCGCGCGCTGACTCTGTGAGGGGGTCGAGGTGCGGCATTTGAATAAGAACCCGCGCTGACGCGATCGAGGACAGCCGGTTCGAAATCCGGCGCAGAGTTCCGGCCGCTTCGACGATCCCATCATGGTAGACGGCGCAGGTGCGTCCTTCCATCCGCGCATCATCGGCGATCTCGAGGAACTCCGTCAGCACGCGCATCGTTTCAGAGTTGGTCCTCAGGATTAGGTCCTCGCTGCTCGAAGCTGACCCGCCGGGGGCTAAGGCGAGCGTATTGGCGATGACTTTTTTCAGTCTCGGTAACAGGGAGTTACCGGCGTATTCCGGCCACAGGCTAAAGAAGACTACCGCCACGACAAAGTCACCAAGCAAGACGCCCCAAATACGCCAGAGCGGCTCGTAGATGTTGGTCGACGGGCTCAAGCCAATGAACACCAACGAAAAAATCACGCCCATTTGCTTGCCCGCGAACGACATCCGCGCATTGCCGAGCGAAGAGTATGCAAACGGATAGAAGACCGCGAAGGACGCAATCATATAAGTTGGCAGGGTGTCGAAGTTGGGCGAAACTATAATGATAACGAGAAGGGACACCGCTCCGCCGATTACAGCTCCGCTGATCCGGAGGTACATCTTGTTCAGAGTTGCGCCATAAGTGGGAGTCGCAGTGGTTATTACCGTGACCAGGATAATGAATAAGTCCTCACGCTGGCTAAGGACGCCGATCAGATAGCCGACCACGGTGCACAAACCGACTTTCAAGCAATAGCGCGCCAGCGCGGGATCTATAGGAGCGGTCGATCGAGGAACAGCACTGGGCGACGGCTCGGCGGTCGCCGGCCCCGGAGGTTCGTCTAGCGGGCGCTCGATGTGCCTAGTCAGGACAGCCAGCGAATCGATGAATTCCGCGAAATTCCCGATTTCTGCCGAGCTGGCTTTGCCGATGTATGCTGGTCTGATCTCAACGACGCGCGCGGCCAGATTGTCCATCGCCAAGCGCACGTGCGTGCGCGCCGCGGGAGTTTCCTCGTCCGTGCCTGTAACAATGCGCGCCGGTAGTTTGTGAGCGATCTCGTCAAGCGCAGCCGCGATTGCATTTACTGCGATTTGAACCTCGCCCAGGACCATTGTACGAATTCCCCGCGGCAGGTCCTCGCGCGCAGTAGTGATTAGGCGATCCACTTCGAGACTGATGCGAGCGGCGAGCGTGATCGCAGCCAGCAGCATCGCCTGGCGATGCTCAGACGCGCCCTCGGCCGCCGCTTGCTCAAGCCGCGCCATATGTGCGGGTAGGTCGGAAGTCGGAGCTGGAGATGGGGGTCGAGGTATGCTTTCGCCAGCGAGAAAAAAGTTAGACGCCTCGAGAAGCTGCGAACGGGACCGGGCGAAGCTGGCCCCGAGAGAATCTATCAGGATCGGCTCGCCCGGGTCGGGCCACAACCAGTTGTCGAATAGGACGATCACACCGAAGGCAATCGCGCTGCCGCCGAATGAGGCTGCTGCGTTCCAACCGATTTCGCCAGGGGCAAAGACTATTCCGTAGAATGTAATCAGGCAGACTATCTGTATTACGAGCATGCCCGCGCCGAGCTTTCGCGTCGTTCCCAGGTAGGTTGAAAATGAAATCCAGACGAAGACAAACGGCAACATCAACCACGGCGACTCCGCAAATGCCCGCGCCATCATCACCGACGTGATTAGCGCGAGCATCACGGCGATCTGCCATGCGAGAGCCCTGCGAAAGGACATCATCGGCCCGGCGCCCGCCAGGAGCCATACGATTACGGCGCCGAGCTGGCTGTTGACGTGACAGCTCGCGTCCAGCGCAATCGCGATTGTCACAATCATCGCGACGCGCAGGGCAGTACGAATCTTCCGGGGGTTAGGAGCAAGTTCGCGTGCAACCAATGCCCCGAGGCGATCCAGCCAGGCCAGTGGCGGTTGGATTCCGAACGGTCGTTCTATGAATCCTGCCATACGCTTCGCTCAGCGATCGCGCTCGTTTGCTCCAACCACCGTCGCAGTCCGGCTTACTCCGCGCCGATGTGGGCTCCCTTCTCTGCTACCGAGCGACGCATGAGCAGGACGAATGCCACCAACAGAAACCCGACTGCGGCTGAGAATGAGAACACGTCGAAGTAAGCCAGCGACGATGCCTGTTGCGCTCGCGACTGGCCAAGAACGCCCAACGCCATTTGATGAGACAATACAGCATCGCCGTTGTGCTGCAGGAAAAACGCCTGGCCCCGCGTCAACAGATTGTTAACAGGGGGACTCAGGGGATCGAGGCTTTCGTTCAACCGCAGGGTATGAAACTGCTCGCGCCGTTCTTGAATAATTTGGGCGATGGAGGTTCCCACACTGCCGCCCTCGTTGCGCAAGAGAGCCAGCAAACCCACGGCGGCGCCGCGGATCTCCTTCGGGAGATAGATAAACGCCGCCACGTTAAGTGGAGCGAACAGCATCGAGAGTCCCGCTATGACTACCACTCGCGGCCAAACCACCTGCCATGGGCTGATATCCAGATTGAGGTGTGCCATCCAGTAGTTTCCAAGCGCCATCGTGACTAATCCGCCCGCCATCAGGTATCGGGCATCGACGCCGCGGGAGAGCATCGCGCCCACCATAACGAGCATAAGGATCGCAAAGATCCCCGACGGTGAAAGCACTAAACCCGAAGTGGTTGCGTCGTAGCCAAAAAGTGATTGCAACAAGGCGGGAAGCGAAATTGTGTTGGCGTAGAGCACTGCGTAAGCGCAGAAGATTATGACGCAGCAGGTGCCGAAGT
Source organism: Candidatus Binataceae bacterium (assembly GCA_035508495.1). Classification (NCBI taxonomy): domain Bacteria; phylum Candidatus Binatota; class Binatia (SeqCode); order Binatales (SeqCode); family Binataceae (SeqCode); species Binataceae bacterium (SeqCode). Next base: position 618 of record DATJMX010000082.1, on the reverse strand, counting down.
TCCGGTCGGCCATCGTTCGGAGCGCGACTAGTGGATTGCGCAGCCCCAATTCGCGGTAGATCAACCCACCCAGGCCGAGCGTGAACAGGGTCAACAGGCTTTGCACGCGATAGAACGGATCGCCGAGCCAGTCCCACTGCTGCCCCTTGCTGAGCATGACCTCCCAGCAAACCATGGTCACGGTCAGCAGACCGAGGCCGAGTAGGTCGAAGGGCTCGCGTCGATTGCGACTCTTGGCCCGTTCAACTTGAAAATATTCCGGATCTTCCACCAGCGCCTGACACATCAAATAGGCGAGCAGGCCGACCGGCACATTCAGATAGAAGATCCAGCGCCAGCCGTAGTTGTCCGTGATATAGCCGCCGAGCGTTGGCCCGATTACCGGCGCGAGCAGCGCCGCCATCCCAAAGATGGTCATTGCCTGGCCTTGTTTCTCTTGCGGAAACGCATCCAGGAGCACGGCTTGGCTGGAGGGTTGGAGACCACCTCCGGCCACGCCCTGTAGCGCTCGAGATGCGATTATAAAAGCGAGGCTTCCGGCCATTCCGCACAAAGCGGATGCCAACGTAAAGATGGCTATCGAGAGTAGGAAATAGTTTCGCCGGCCGAGCCGCAGCG
>DATJMX010000081.1 GCA_035508495.1 Candidatus Binataceae bacterium | reverse complement strand
CTCTTTCCGTGTCGCATGACGTGCTTTTAGGCGACTTCGAAACTCATCAGGTCTTTGCTATTTGTGATAATTCTCCGGTAAGCGCGTTCGAGCTACGTCTTCACGAGGACTACTGTCAAGACTTCCTCCAGTTAGATTTGACCAAAAGGCGGCCTCGGTAAGATTCTCTCGAACAGCAGCGATAAATTCCCTAGCAGCCGCCCTATTCGGAAACCGCGCCCAGGAGGGGAGAAAAGGGAGTAATAGTGGAGATGAGCGCAGGCGTTTACCAAATTGGCCGCCCGCGTCGCAAGAGAGTCGCTTCATCTCTTGAAAGTCGGATGAACGTTCGCCTCGCAGCCGCGCTCCGCGCTTGTGGTTTCCGCGCTTCAGCGTTACGGTTGTGACAACGTCATTGAGGGGTCTGAGAAAATGCCACTAATCAATGTCAAGGTGATCGAGGGAGTATTCACCGACGCCCAGAAAAGCGAGATGGTCCGCAAACTTACCGACACAATGGTTTCAATCGAAGGTGAAAACATGCGTCCCGTCACTTGGGTGATAGTAGAAGAAGTCAAAAGCGGAGATTGGGGTATCGCGGGGAAACCCCTCACGACGAGCGATGTAAAAGCTCTGGCCGCAGGCAAGGCGCGCTAACTTTACCGAAAACTGGGCAACCCGCTGATTCTAATCGGCCACTCGCGCCCCGAACTTGCAGCGTGGCTAAGCACTGGCGGCCGTTTGTGCCGAGGGTTCCTTTCAAATGGCCTGAAACTCGGCGAGGTGATCTACGAAGCCTGCTTCACTGCAGGAGGTTTCCAAGTGCCATCCAAAATGGAAGGCGCAGATTCCTTCGGCCAGTACATTCGCAACATAGGGATGAAGTCACCGGTCGGAGCCGGTAGCCAGTTTGCTTCCTTGTCCTTGCCGGGCGATTCGGTCTGGAAGTAGAGCGTCAGCGAGCCGTCAGGGTTATACTTCAGATTGTTGCGCGGGCTGACGGTGAACTTGTTAAGCGGGTTTGGCACGAACCACCAGCCATTGTCGACCTCGTACATCGTGATCGACCAGAAACCGTCCACCGGCGGCGTCTCGCCCTTGGCGAAGCTCAGCGTGTACTTCTTCGCGCCGGTGAGCTTTGCTCCCGTACTGTCCACGAAGGTGTAGGGATAGATGGCATCCTCCTGCCGGTTGGCCGGCCAGCCGTAGGCGGCAACTACTGCTCGCTTGGTGTAGTTCGTCCCGTAGATGCCGAGATCTTTTGCTATCACCCAGCCGTTCACCGTGGCGCCCATGCTGTCCTTGTTTTTTTCAATGAACTTCATGGCGGACTTGTTGGCATCCGTCAGAACCGCTTGTACTGCAGGATCGAGCTTGGAAATATCGAATGCCTGTCCCGGTACCAAGCCTATCTTCGCCATCCGAGCAAGCATCGGCGCGTCTTCCGGGGCTGGAGGAGCTGCTTCGCTCATCAGCTTCGCCATCAGGTTGAAGTAGGTTGATATGTCCATCGCGTTGATCACTTTCTGCGGCGCGTCCGTCATGCTGAAGCCCGGATTGGGGTTCACCGGCGGTGCCTGGTAGGTGTAGGGCTTTCCGTAAGCGCTCAATGGAACGATCTTGTATTGCGCTTGCAAGGCATTGACCGTCTTGTAATCCTTCTCGGTGCCGTTGGCGTAGGTCCGTCCCAAAATGACCATGTAACGAGTCGCGCATTTGATTTGTTTGAGACCGGCCGGGACCGTACCATTCCAGCCCGGGCCGGTGATCAGATAACGGGCGGCATCGCCGCCCGCGGTGCGGGTGCCTGGCGTCTCGAAATCCGTCATCCATAGATCGGTCATCTCAAACAGGTAAAACCGCTTGCCCATATCCGGATGGCTGAACACCTGCGGCTCTGCCAGATCGAGCCAGGCGATCGAGTACAGCGTGTCGGCGTTGGGCGCTGAGACTCCACGGAAATTAGCCGGCGGATAGCGTTTGACGTTGACAAACTGCCCCATCGGCGCGTGCAGACCCTCGGACTTGGGAACGTTGCTGAACTGCACCCGCGTCACTTCGGTGGTGATCAAAGAGTAGCCGTAGACGTATGCGTCGGTCGCGATCGCTGATGCTTCATCTGTGCTGAGAGGAGCCGCAGCTTGCTGCGCCGAGGCGCGCGTTCCGCCAAGCGCAGCTAAGAGGAGCGCGAGCGCCAGAGTTCTGACGCCGAAGCCAGGTCTTGATGTAGCGGAATTCTCTTTCATTGCGGCATCCTCCGGACCTGTCCTGAACTCAGCCATGGCGCTCATCGTGCAATCAGGTCTCACAGATGATGCCTGTGGGACGGCTCATCCGCAAATTGGACTTTAGCCCAAGGTTCTTGCTCGCGTCGGCGCACGCTCAGTACCAAAACGAGTTCTCCAGCGGTCCCTTCGGACCTGGCTACGCCGTCCGCACTACCGTCCGGCATGAACCGCTCGAACTCGCGCCGGCTCACGGTCCTCGGCTACCGCCAGCGCCGCCCCGCACCCCTTCACTGTTTGGAATAAATCGCTATGGTCGGTGACCAGATCATGCACGACCGGCATACAACTTCTTCAACCAGCCAGCCTGACGAACAATTGACCCTCGGTTTTTTGACCACCTTTCACGGAAACCCTCACGACGCTCGAATTATGTGCAAGCGGGGGCGGTCAAGCATTGGGCCTCGAACGGGCCGGCATCTTTCAGGCACCAAAGATCGACACATTCTGGCCTGCGAGTCGCGCTCAACAAACTTGCGATAACGGCAGATTAACCAGATCTGCTTGGATTAATACGATGACGCTTGCGACGGTCGTTTTTGGTTTGTATGTTGCCTATGCCCGCGGACAAGGGCTTCCCTTTGCAAAAGATTCCTTCGCTTAAACCAGTGGAGAACCTCGATGAACCGAGTTATAAATGAGCGCCCTCGCTTCAGAATTTCGCGCGTGGGCTTAGCGCTTGGCTTCTTGTCCGTGTTCGTTGCGGGGCGACCGTGGCTCGCCTGCGCCAATGTTATCACCGTGAATAATGCGTCGGATGCGAACATCCCGGGTCTTTGCAACCTTCGGCAGGCGATCTACTCCCACAACGAGTCAACCTCGGCCCCCCTCTCAAGTTGCGGCGCCGGCGACCGCTCTGCGAACGATACGATTGTCCTCGATATCATCGGCAATACCATTGACATCGGCAGACCGCTGGAACCGATCGAAGGAGGCACCGAGGGAGCTGGCGTTGAAATCAAACCTAAGCCGGCAAATGTCTGCTACAACCTGCGGCAGGCGACATACTTCACAATAGACGGTGGAGCGACACTGACGCTCACTGGTATAAGCGTCGTGGTCAATGGCGCCGAGTTCAGGAGCGTAATCGGAACCATCGGCGGCACTTTGACGATACAGCCCAACGGCACTTCCGGACCATGCCTTTTTTCCAACCAAAACGGTAGAGATCGCAGGCCGATCAACGGTGGAATTCTATACCTCTCATTAGGCACTGCCACTATCAACGCGAACTTGGAAAACGGTTCAGCGGACAATTTTGGCGGTGCAATTTACCTTCAAAACAAGAGTACCGCCACTATCACTGGCGGCGCGTTCAATGGCAATACCGCGCGCAATGGCGGCGCGATATACGTCGGCGGGGGCGCGACTCTGAACATCAAGTCGAGCAACTTCACAATTAACAACAACAGCGCCACGAGCGCGGGCGGCGCGATCTATAGTGAGGGCGGCAATGTTTCCATCCAACGCGACCCCGGCCAATCACTGGGTAATGTTCAGATTGCATCGAACGGAGCACTGTTTAACGGCGGCGGAATCTTTGCCGATGGCGGTAAACTGAGCATCGACGGCATTCAATTCCTTGGCAATGCGGCGCCCGGTTTTCCGAACCTTATCCCCGGAGACGGGGGTGCGATTGAACTCTCCGACTTCTCCAAGACGAACTCCGCTTCGATCACGCGCACCTATTTTCGCGGCAACCTCGCCACCGGAAAGGGCGGATCGATCTACGCGACAGGAGGTTCGCCGTTGACGCTGTCCGGCGATACCTTCTTGAACAACCTGAGTAACGCCGGTGGAATTTACGCCGATAAACAGGCCGCTCTCGGCATTATCAATAGTACATTCCTCGGAACTTCCAAGGTGCCGGATGGAATCAAGCTCGATTCCGGCACCGCAGATGTCACCTTTTCCACCATACTATCTTCCACTCTCAGCGGACCTGGGGCTGGATTTAGTCTGAGCAGCAGCGTGTTGCGCGATGTGACCTGCACCAACATTACGGACGACCTCAACAATCTCCGGAACCCTTCAAGTCCATCCTGCCCAGGCACCAACAACACCAGCAACCCGACCCTAGGTTTGGACACCGCGCTGAAGGACAATGGTGGCTTCACCCCGACTATCATGTTGCTCACAGGCAGTCCGGCGATCGATGCGATCCCGGTTGGCGACTGCGCGGACCTGTCGGGCGAAAATCCACTGACCAGCGATCAGCGCGATGCGAGCCGTCCTGATCCGACGCACCCCAGTCTTTGTGATACCGGTGCGGTCGAGTCTGAATCCAAGGCTACTTCAGGGCTACTCCCGCCCGGTACCCCGTTGAACTGATTAGCTTGAATCGACGTCCGTCACCACGCGGAATGCAGATCGTCAGCGTCGTCCTAGGATTCGACGATGATCTTGTGGTCAGGCCCGATCAGATTAAATTCGGTGTTGACCGATCCAACAACGTGCGGCCTCAACTCACATGAGACTAGTGCAAGCGATGCGATCAACAACGCCGAGAGTCCGGATCGCAAGCTGCTTCCCCGAATCATCTTCAAAAGTGGCAGAGCCTTCTCCGGTTGCGTTCAAAAAATGATCAATCTCAACCCAGGTGAACGCAAGCAGAGATATTGTAAGAAGGCGACATTGCCTTCCGTTCCGGGGAACCGTTACTTCTCGGCTATGCCGGCGAAAGCGGTCGCGGAAATTTCACCCTGGCGACCGGAGCGAAACCGAAGCGTGACGGCCAGTTGGGTCTGATCAAGGGACTCTACGCATTTGTAGTTATATCGCTGGCGCATGGCTGCAGGCACAGAACCCCTGCTCGATTGAGAACAACGGTACTCTCATAGACGTGGCGGGTGATCAGGGTGCCGGCCTCGATACAGTTCGGCCTTATCCTGGCTGAACTCGAAGGCCCCCATCCACTATGGTCTATCACGACAGCCGTCAGCGGATGTTTCATAGCATTGATCGTCTTTCTGAACGCAGGTTTTTGGATCGGAGCTGCATATCGCCAGGAGGCAGTGGCGGATGTGATAGTGGCGTTCAACGACACAGACTGGTTTGGCTTCCTACTGGGTTGGGTCTTTCTGTCATTGGAGATGATCGCCGCCGCTCTTGTGACAATGTCAGACCTCAGTCCGCATCCACTGGTCCCGCATTACCTGTCGAAGGCTTCGTTGGTGGGTGCCGTCTTGCTCGTTTGTGCAGGTGGTCCCGCTTTCTTCAAAATTGGACCCTTGGCGTACCATGGATGGGCGGCGTTCCATATGCCAATGGCAATCTGGGGCCTGTGGCTCAGCTCGCATGCCTGGTACATGCGCAAGGCGCTGTTGAGGCACTCTCGCAGTTGATGAATGGGTGTGTGGGTTTCTGTGCTGCGGTTGTCCGGCTGCTTTCAAAGTACTGCTTTTAAAATCGCGGCGCAGCGTGTACTCGAAGACAAGCGATGTCGGTGCGCAGCGAATACCGGCGAACTCTACAAGTACGCGCTGAAGCCGATGATCGTGGCATTTGGGAGCAAGCTCGTCTGCGACATCTCGCCGGAAGATATTCGCGCGTATCAGACCAGGCGTTTGGAAACCGGAGTATCAGCCAGAACCGTAAACATCGAAGTCGGGGCCCTACGTACGGTTCTGAAAACCCATCGGCTCTGGGCCCCGATGGCGGATGCTGTCGAAATGCTTCGCGAGCGGAAGGATGTGGGCCGCGCGCTCAGCTATGGCGAAGAGAAGAAGCTGATCGAAGCAGCAGGAAAAAGTAGATCACCCGCGCTGCTGCCGTTGCTCTCGATCACTTTAGATACAGGACTTCGCGCCGCCGAGATTCGCGCGCTGCAGAAAAAGGATCTCAGTCTCGTCTGGAAGAACGGCACAATCGAATCCGGGTTCATCACGGTAACAAAATCCAAGACTGAAGCCGGTACCGGAAGAACGATTCCGCTCAGCCGTCGCGCTTGCGGTGCTCTCACTCTCTGGCTGTCGCGATTTTCTCAAAGCGATCCTGAGACGTTTGTGTTTCCACGTCATTCAATCGGGTTCACAGGTTACCAACGAAAACCCCATGTGCACGGCCTTCGCTTCGACGAACCGATAGGCCAATGGAAAAAGGCTTGGAAGGACGCGTGCGTGACAGCAGGCGTGCGTTGCCGATGGCACGACCTTCAGCATACGTTCATCACGCGTCTCGCTGAGAAACCGTAGATTTCCGAGCAAACGATCATGAGTCTCGCGGGACACGTTTCCCGTTCTATGCTCGCTCGATACAGTCATATTCGGAATCAGGCCAAGAAATCGGCCATCGAAGCGCTCGAAAAGGAGGCTTCAGCCGCCATTTCTGCTGAAGGGTCCCCACAAAAGTCCCCACAGACGGACGCCGGCGAAAAGGTGATTCTCAATTGATCGCCGAAAAATGCTGGAAAGATTTGAGGAATTATTGGTGGACGCAGCAGGACTTGAACCTGCGACCCCTTGCATGTGAGGCAAGTGCTCTAACCGGGCTGAGCTATGCGTCCACCGCGAGCGTGATTATCGCTTCGGTCGTGTCGGCGTTCAAGGGGCGCGCGCCTGATGGTTGCTCCCGGCGCGCGCGCTCGCCATGATGCACTCAAATCCCCCAAGTCGGAGGTTCTCGCGATGTTCGATGTTGGCGACAAAGTCAGGATCATCGCGGGCTCTTTTTGTGGCTTCAACGGCAGGGTCGAGGAAGTGCGTGCCCCAGACCAGAGGGCGCGGGTCGCAATCTCGATTTACGGCCGGGATGAAATGATTGAGCTCGATTTCTCGCAGCTTGAGCCCATCAACATACACTAAAAGTCAAGCCCCGAACGCCGCCGCAGCGGACTATGGCTTCGCGAACTCCGTCAGTGACAGCGTGTTGCCTTCCGGGTCCTTGAACCAGCAGACCTTGCCGGCGCCGTCGGGCGTCGTCCAGATGCCTTCGGCGTCCTGCTCCATGCCGGGATGGCGCTCGAACTTGACGCCTCTCTGCGCGAGTTCCGCAGCGACGGCCTTGATGTCCGGCACCGACCATCCGAGCACCGTGAATTGTTGCGGCGTAAATTCCTTCAGCTTCTGGATATGCAGCCGCCGGTCTCCGATCTTGAAAATGATCGCATGCCACGCGTCTTCGACCAGTTTCAGACCGAGGACATCGCCATAGAATGCCTTGGCTTTATCAGGTTGCGCGGTCGCCACGAATGACATGACTTCCTTGTCGGCGAGCATAGCGGAGGCTCCTTGGTTCAATACCTATTAGATAGTCAGTCGATTGACTAATACCATTTCCGGCCCAGGCGGTCTTGCGCTAGATTGCCAATCGATGACGAAAAAGCGTCACTGGTTTTTCGACTCCTACAAATACCGGGTTCGCACCGGTATCATGCCTGAATATGCCGATGGGCATGTGATTCGCGCGCATTCGCATCCATGGCATCAGCTGGTTTACGCTTCGCGCGGCGTGATGACGGTGCGGACGCCCGCGGGCTCGTGGGTGGTGCCGACGCATCGCGGGGTATGGGTTCCCGCTCGCATCCGTCACTCAATCGAGATGTCTGGGGCGGTGTCGCTGCGCACGCTTTACCTGCTGCCGAGGCTCAGCCGCTCATTACCCGATCGCTGCCGCGCGATCGCGATCTCGCCGCTCTTGCGCGAACTGATCCTGCGCATTGTCGAGATGGACGGCCTGAGGACCGGCAACCGGGCGCACTCGCATCTTATCGATGTGCTGATCGATCAACTCCGGGTCATGGAATCCGAGGCCGTTCATCTGCCGCTACCGCGCGATTTGCGGGCCAGGCGCGTCGCGGCGCGGTTGCAGGAAAATCCGTCGGATGATCGCGCGCTCGATGATCTGTCGAAATCGGCGGGCGCCAGCAAGCGCACCATCGAGCGGCTGTTCAAATCTGAAACGGGAATGGGTTTCGGCAAATGGCGCCAGCAGATGCGGCTGGGTCACGCGCTCAGGCTGCTCGCCGCGGGTCAGGCCGTTACGACGGTCGCACTCGAAGTCGGATACGACAGCACGAGCGCGTTCATCTCGGCTTTTCGCGGGACCTTCGGCCAGACGCCCGGGCAATATTTCCGCGCCGCATAAAACTCATTTGACCTGACCCTTGGGATGGGCGAATCTCAGCGAGCGCGCGGCATCGGCGCCAGCTTCATCGCAGGAGAAAAATCATGGGACGACTCAAGCAGGTGAGCCTCGCCGAGGCGACGCCCGAGATCAAAGAACTCTACAATCAGTTTTTCCACGGCCGCGATCCGGTCGGTGAGCCCGGCACCGATACCGGCACGCCCGGCGATTATTGGACCACCTTCGCGCTGGTGCCCGACCTGCTCTTCCAGGCCCGCAACTCGCTGATGGCGTTGATGCAACCGGGGCGCAAACTTCCAGCGCAGCTCCGCGAGCTCGCGATCATCCGCACCGGGATCGTGGGCGAATCGAAGTTCGAGTATTCGCAGCATCTCAAGGTGGGCAGGATGGTCGGCGTCGCGGCCGACAAGCTCGCGGCGGTCAAGTCGTGGGCACTGTCGGACAAGTTCACGCCGGCCGAGCGCGCCGTCATGCAGGCAACCGACGAGCTCGTCGGCCGCAACCTGATCGAGGACGATACCTTCGCCGCGTTGAAGCAGCATCTGGGCGACGATCAGATCATGGAGCTTGTCTATGTGATCGGACTGTGGCGGATGCACGGCATGATCGTGCGCGCGCTGCATCTGGAGTTCGACAACGATACGACCGCGAGGATGGCGGAAGTTCCCGCCCCTGCGCCGAAGAAGTAGCGCTCAGCCATTCACGCCGAGGAGTTTGATTACTTCGGCGCGGCCCCATTCGACTTCGGCGCGATGACGGTTGGCCATCGCGGTCAGGTAGTCGTGGATCGGACCTGATTCCGGCGCGAGCGCGAGGGCGACCTCGGTCTTGCGTGCGGCCCATTCCTGGCCGCGCGATAGCAGCGCGAGGCGCTCGCGCAGCGTTTTGAGTGCGGCGACTTTTCCTGCGAATGGACCGACGTTGGCGGACGGCGTGCCGCCGTTGGTGCGGATCAGCGCCTCGAGTTCCTCGGCGTTGCGCCGCTCGACATCGCGCGAGCCGCTGAGGAATTTGCGCAGCTCATCGAGATTGATCTCATCGACCAACTGCGCCAGCGCCTTGGCGCCCGAGCGCTCGGACTCGAGCAGCAGATTGAGCGCATCTTCGAGAGCCTTGTCCACGCCGCGAATCTAGTAAGCGTCCCCCGCCCGCGCAAGGCGGCATCGAAATGAGCACCGCCACGATCAAGCTCGCACCTGACCTCGCCCCGACGCGGCGAGCGGTGAGCCGCTTGGCTCTCACTGCGCTCACGCTTTGCGAAGTAGGGCGATGTTTAATCCGCGATTTGACGCGCGAGCTCGGGTTCGACGAGGTGCAGGCGGCGGGCGGCGCGGCCTTTGCGGCTGAACCAGTTCTCGAGATCATCGAAGAGTGAGTATGCGACTGGAGTCACTAGCAGTGTGATCAGGAGGCAGAGTGTCTGGCCGCCGATTACAACTACCGCGATTGCGCGAATCGAGCTGTCGCCCGCGCCCTGGCCGAATAGTACCGGGATCATGCCCGCGACGAGTGCGGCCGTGGTCATGAGGATCGGGCGCAGACGATCGCGATTCGCGGTCAGGATCGCCTGCCGGCGCGGGATCCCGGAGCGCAGCAAGTTTAGCGTCTGATCGATCTGCAGAATCGAATTTTTCTTCACGATACCGAACAGCAACAGGATGCCTAGAGTCGAGAACAGCATCAGATTATCGCGGAAGATAAACAGCGAGATAAGCGCGAACGGCACCGCGAGCGGCAGCGACAGCATGATCGTGATCGGATGGATAAAGCTCTCGAACTGGGCCGCCAGCACCATGTACATGAAGACGATCGAGAGGCCGAACGCGACGAGGAAGCCCGTGACCATCTCGCCGTAAATTTTGCTCTGGCCGCCGAATGCGGTTTCGTAGCCGGGCGGCATGTGAATCGTGGCAACCTCGCGCGTGACGGCGTCCATCACCTTGTTCATTGCGAAGCCCGGCGCGAGGTTGAAGACGAGCGCGATCTGGCGCTGGCGATCCTGCCGATCGATCTGCACCGGACCGGTGCCGTGGTTGAGGCTCGCGACGTTATCGAGCCGTACCTGTCCAACCTTGGCTGACGGGATCGTCAAGCCCGCCACGACGGTTGGATCGTTGCGATCCTTGTCCGCGAGCTGGAGCCGCACGTCATACGTGTCCTGGCCCTCGCGGAAGCGCGTGACGACATCGCCCTGCACCATGGTGCGCATCGTCTGCGCGATGTCATCGACGGAGACGCCGAGGTCGGCGGCCTTCTGGCGATCGATATTGACCTGAAGCTCGGGCAGGCCGCCTTCGTAACTCGAATCGAGATCGACGATGCCGGGAATCTGGCGCAGCCGCGCCATCAGGCGATCGGCATAGGCCCTGAGCACCTCGAGATCGGGTCCGCGCATATCGTACTCGACGGCAACCTCGCGAATACCGCCCTGCTCCCACGGTTTGATCGCGTCGACGCTGATCCGCAGCGCGGGGAATACGTTCAGACGCGCGCGCGCCTCGGCCATGATCTGCTCCTGGCTGCGCTTGCGCTTGTCGAGCGGCACGAGCTTCGCGACGACCTGCGCGACGGTCACGCGATCGTCGCCATTGGTGTCGCCAACGGTGGTGAAGATGTCGCGGATCTCGGGAATCTCGCGCAGGCGATCTTCGATCTGCGCGACCACAGCGTCGGTATGTTTCAGCGAGTAGCCGGGCGGCGTGCGGAGATTAACCGCGAACTCGCCTGAGTCATCATCGGGCATGAACGAACCGCCGACCAGCTTGCCGAGAAACGGAATCGAGAACACGAGCCCCACTGCAACCGCGACGATCACCCATCGATGGTCGAGCGACCAGCGCAGCGCCAGGTCGTAGTAGTCCTCGATAAATTTGAAGATCTTCGATTCTTTCGAGCTGTGTTTCCCCGCTCCAGCCTTGGGCAGATAGCGCGAGCAGAGCATCGGCGTGAGCGTGAAGCCGACCAGCAGCGACACCATGATCGAGAACGCCATCGTGAGACCGAACGAATTGAGGAAGCGGCCCATGACCCCATGGATGAAGGCGACCGGGACGAAGATCACGACCAGCGACAGCGTAGTCGCGCTCACGGCGAGGCCGACTTCGGCAGTCGCCGCCTTCGCCGCCGTCACGGGATCCATGTGCTTCTCTTCGATGAATCTGAAGATGTTCTCGAGCACGACGATCGCGTCGTCGATAACGATGCCGACCGCGAGCGTGAGCGCGAGCAACGTCATGCGATTGAGCGTGAAGCCCATCCAGAGGATCAACGAGTAGGTCGCGATGATCGAAACCGGAATCGAGATTGCCGCGATCAGCGTCGAGCGAATCGAGCCGAGGAAAAAGTAAACGACGATCGCCGCGCAGATGCCGCCCATCACCAGATGCTCCTGCACGGTGTGAACGGCCTCGCGGATAAACTTCGACGAGTCGCGCGAGAAGATCACATCGACGCCGGGCGGGAGCGTGTTCTTGATCTCGGCGAAGCGCTCCTTGACGCGATCGACGACTTCGATCGTGTTCTGCCCGGATTGCTTCTGCACGACGAGCGAGACGGCGTTGCGATTATCCCAGCGCGAGAGCGAGCGCGGCTCGACCACGGAATCTTCGACATTCGCGACGTCGCCGATCGTGATCGGCCGATTGTCAACTTCGCTCACGATGATCTTCGAGAAGTCGGGCACTTCGGTGATACGGCCGAGCGTGCGCAGCATCTCCTCCGACATGCCCTGCTTCATACGGCCGCCGGGGTATTCGACGTTCTGCCGCGTGAGCGCCGCGCCGACCTGCTGAATCGTGACGCCGGTCGCATGCAGCTTGTCGGCGTTCACCGCGATATGGATCTCGCGCTTGCGGCCGCCGACGATCTGAATCGAGCCGACTCCGTCAACAGATTCGAGCGACTGCTTGAGCCGCTTGTCGGCGATCTCGGTCAGCTCCTTCAAGCTCTGGTAGCCGGTCACCGTCATCGTGAGGATCGGCACGGCGTCAAGGTCGAACTTCTGCACCAGCGGCGGCTTGGTGCCGTCTGGAAGTTGATCGAGCACGGTCGAGATCTTGTCGCGCACATCCTGCACGGCGGCGTCGAGATCGCGCTCGAGCTTGAACTGGATAATGATGCGCGAGACGCCTTCGAGGGTGTTCGAGCGCATCTCGTCGATACCGCTGACGGTGTTGACCGCCTCTTCGAGCGGCTTGGTGACGCGCGCTTCGGTTTCCTCGGGCGCGGCGCCCGGCAGGAACGTCGTGACCATCACGGTCGGCACATCGACCTTGGGAAATAGATCGACGCCCAGGCGCTCGTAGGAGAAGAGGCCGAGCACGACCAGCACGCCGATGAACATCGTCGCGAAGACGGGGCGGCGCACGCACAGATCGGCGAGGATCATGACTGCACCTTCACGCTCGACCCGTCGGCAAGGCGATCTACTTCGGTAGTCGCCACGCGATCGCCTTCGTGAAGTCCCTCGACGATCTCGACTTGGTCGCCGAGGACGGCTCCAGTCTTGACCTCGCGCGAGTGCGCGATGCCGTGATCGATCACGAACACGCGCGCGACGCCTGCGTAACGCAGCACTGCGCTCTGCGGCACGAATAGCGCGCGATCCTGCCCGAGGTTCATCGTCACATGAGCGAAGAATCCGGGCTTGAGCGCGCCGTCAGGATTGCGGACTTCGGCCTCGACCAGCAGCGTCCGGCTGTCCTCGTCGAGCGCGGGTGCGATTCGTGTGATGGTGCCGGTGAACTGGTCGCCGGGGCGCGCGTCGATCGTGAGATTCACCGGCATCCCGAGCTTGGCGAGCGGCACGAACCGCTCGGGCATCGGGCAACGCAGCTTGATCGGATCGGTCGCGATCACTTCATAGACCTGCTTGCCCGGCGCGACGTACTCGCCAAGCGAGACCATCCGCTTCTGCACAAAGCCGGAAAACGGCGCGCGAATCTCGGTATCGCCGAGCTTCTTCTTTGCGAGCTCGAGGGCGCGCTCGGCGGATTCTTCGTCGGCCTTGTCCATGCGCATCGTGGCCGCGATCTGATCGAATTGCTCGGGCGACATCGTGCCGTCGCGGCGCAGCTCACTGGCCCGCGCGAAACGCGCGGCGGAATTGTCGGCCCGGGCGCGAGCCTGGTTAAGCGCGGCCTCGGCCGTACCGACGCGGATCTGATACTCGCGCGGATCGATACGGAGCATCACCTGCCCGGCTGTCACCGCATCGCCGAGATCGGCAACGACTTGCGCGACATTGCCCTCGACCTGCGACGCGATCGTGGCGCGTTCCTTGGCGAAGAGCGCGCCCTGGATTTCCGCGGAACGTTCGAGGCTCTGCTGATGAGCCGCGGCGACACTGACGGTGATGGCTTGCGAATCGGTTGGCGCGGCCTCGACGTCGGCGGCAGCCGAGCGATGGCATCCCACGCTGCCGAGCGCGGCAAGCGCAATCGCAAGTGTCGCCGCGATATGAATCCGCGAGGGCTTTATCCGCATCGCTCCGCCTGCACGCCTTTCAGGAACAGCTCGATCACCGCATCAGCGTCCGCCTCGGGTGGAGTTGAGGCCAATCCGAGGACCCGCCGCCGTAGCGAGCCGGTGATCATTTCGGTGAGCATAAAGGCCGCGAATTGAGGATCGATCGGGCGAATCGCGCCCTGATCGATCGCGTCGCGAAAAATCGCCGCGATGAGGTCGAGGGTCTCGCGATAAATCGCCATGAACTCGCGTCCACGGGGCGAGTCGAGCACGAGATCGAGCGAGTTGCCGACGATAAATGTCTTCAGGAAATCCTGGTTCGACGATTGAAGCCGATACGAGGTGTGAATCAGACGCCGCAGCCGCTGGAGCGGCGGCAAAGTCGGATCGTCGGCGCGGGCGGTCTCGGCCTGGAGCGCGCGGATTCCTTCGATAACGGCGGCATGGACCAGATCGTCCTTGCTGTTGAAATAAAGATAGATAGTACCCTTGGCGACCTTGGCTTCCTCGGCGACGCGGTCGATAGTGGTGGCCTGGATACCGTAATGGCCCAGGACTTTGCGAGCGGCGACGAGAATCTCGCGTTCGCGGTACTCTTTGATGACTTCTTCGCGGGTCACTGACTGACCATTCAGATGACTGAACGTACAGTCAGTGTAGTCATCGCGCAGAAAATGAGGCAAGCGCCGTTTGTACTGTGCTGGAGTGACCGAATCGGCCTGGATGGCCGATTAAAATAGAAAGCAGCAAAATTCTATGAAAATCGCGACCTTTAACGTCAATGGCATCACCAGCCGGCTGCCCATCCTCTTGCGATGGCTTGCTGAATCCAAACCCGATGTCGCATGCCTCCAGGAACTCAAGGCAACCCAGGATAAGTTCCCTGAAAAGGAGGTCCGTGAGGCTGGGTATTACCCCATCTGGCACGGGCAGAAGAGCTGGAATGGCGTGGCAATCCTGGCGCGCGATGCCGATCCGGTTGAGATTCGGCGCGTACTGCCCGGCGATCCGGAAGATGAACATAGCCGCTACATCGAGGCCGAGGTGCGCGGAATTGTTGTAGGCTGCCTCTATCTTCCAAATGGCAACCCTGCCCCGGGTCCGAAATTCGATTACAAGCTCAAATGGCTCCAGCGCCTGACCAAGCACTCGCAGGATTTGCTCGCGTCGAACAAACCCGCAATTCTCGCCGGCGACTATAACATCATCCCGACCGAGATTGACGTGTATAAACCCGAGCGATGGGTCAAGGACGCACTCTTCCTGCCTGAGGTCCGCGAGGCTTACGCCAACATCGTCGCGATGGGCTGGACCGACGCGCTGCGCACGCGCCATCCGGGCGAGCGCATCTTCACGTTCTGGGATTATTTCCGCAACAACTGGATGCGCGACGCGGGCCTGCGCATCGATCATCTGCTGCTAAGCCCCGCACTCGCCCCGCGCCTCGCTGACGCCGGTGTAGATCGCGATCCGCGCGGATGGGCCAAGCCCAGCGATCACACGCCGGTGTGGGCGATCATCAGCGACGAATAAGAAGAGGCAGAATTTTTACCACGAAGGCAGCAAGCTACTAGGGTCAGAAGTGGTTTATAATAAATTTCTTCTACTTTGTGCCTTCGTGTCTGCGACTTCGTGCCTTTGTGGTGGTCTTTTGCGGCCTTTTTTGCCTGGTTATTTTTCTCGCGGTTCGCTTAGCAGCCGATCGCCCAGGATATCCGCGAGGCGCTCGGCCGGCAGGCGGCGCAGCTCGGGGATGGCGAAGCCCGAGGCGGCGGCGTGGCCGCCGCCACCGAAATTCTCGGCGAGGCGCGACAGATCGACCTCGCAATCGGCGCTGCGCCTGAGGCTTACGCCCTGGCTGCGCAGGTCGAACAGCGCCACGACCATTCGGTGCTGATCGGCGTAGAGCTTCGCCGCCACCTCGCTCGAATAGCCGAAGCAGCAGGCGGTGCGCACGGTGATGCCGTTTTCGAGCTTGCGATCGACGAGGGTCGCGTGCGCGAGCTCGATACTGCGGCGCATCGCGTCGCGCCCTGATTCGAATGCGTGGCGCAGCTTGCGACTCATCGTCGGTTCGGTGAGCCGCAGGATCTCGCGATACGACGCGATTCCGCCGAGGGTCTGCACGGCGAGCGCCCAGTCAGGCGATTCGGCGATCTTGTGAACCCACCTGTCGTGATCGTCGGCGATCATCGCCAACGGTGCGAACTTCTCGAATTCTTCGCGGGCTTTGTCCGGCAGATCGCGCGCGGCGCGCCTCAAGTAATTGAACGTCAGCCGCGCCGCCGAGTACTGCTCCGAGAGCACCTTGTCAGTGAACTGCACCTGGAACTCGGGCGCCTCGGCACGCGAGACCGCCGTGCGATGATGATCGATCCAATAGATGCGCACCCCGCGCTCGGCGAGATCGTTGAGATGATCTCCGGTCGCGACCTGATTCCACGACAGGTCGGTGATCCAGAGCTCATCGTCGCTGTTGGGCTGGACCTCGAGCTGCTGGATCGTGCTGTCGGCCTCGTTGTTACCGGCGAGCGTGGTTTTGACGCGCTGGCCGTCGTAAAAGCGCGCGACGGCTGCGGCCGCCATGACGCCATCGAGGCACGAGGGCCCATGGCTCACGACATGAATAGTGCGAAGGGGTTTGCTCGGCATGAACAGGCCATTATAGAGCATCGCGCGGCGCCGAGCGAATGTGTGGCCATCTCGCCCGGCGGACGAACAATCGTGTTCCCCACTGCCGGCTCGTGCGATAACATCTAGCGGTCACCAGAACCCCTCCGGCCCGAGGTTCCTGCAATGGGAAATGCAGCGGTTCACATCGGTTTCGACAGTCGCGTTGCTGACAGAACAGAAGCCAGGACTCGCGCCGCGGCGATTCCGTGGTACGTATGGTGCCTCGCCGCCGCGGTTACCTCCGACAGCTTCGGCGGCTATTGGGACATCTCGTGGCATATCTCGATCGGCCGCGATACGTTCTGGACGCCTGCGCACATGATGGTTTACCTGGCCGGTGTCCTCGCGGGCATCTCGTGCGGCTATGCGATCCTGGCGACGACGTTCGGCTCGTCCGAGGAGATGCGGAATAACTCCGTGTCGGTGTGGGGATTTCGCGGGCCGCTCGGATGCTTTGTCGCATCGTGGGGCGCGTTCGCAATGCTGACCTCGGCGCCATTCGACAATTGGTGGCATAGCGCTTACGGGCTCGACGTCAAGATCGTGAGCCTGCCGCATTCCATACTCGCGCTCGGCGAGACGATGATCCTGCTCGGTTGCGTGCTCCTGATTTGCGCGAACCTGAATCGCGCGTCGGGCGTCTCGCGAGACGGCCTCGATCGGCTCTTGGTGTATATCGGCGGACTTGCGACCTTCGGCGCGGCCAGCTTCAGCCTCGAGTCGACGTGGGTGGGTGCGATGCATAGTGCGATGTTCTATCGCGCGGTCGCGAGTGCTTTCCCGCTCGGACTGCTCGCGATCTCGTGTGTATCGAAAGCGAAGTGGCCGGCGACGACAATGGCGGCGATCTACATGGGCGCCTACATCGCGTTTCTGTGGATCTTCCCGCTCTTTCCCGCCGAGCCCAAGCTAGGCCCCGTCTATCAGCACATCACGCACATGGTGCCGCTATGGTTCCCGGTGCTGCTGATCTTTCCGGCGCTCGCGCTCGATCTGTTGCGCGCGAGGCTCGGCGAAAAATGGATCAACTGGCGCACCGCGATTCCCGCCGGATGCCTTTACCTGGCGGTTTTCATCATCGTGCAGTGGCCGTTCGCTGACTTCCTGATGATGCCGGCAGCGAGAAACTGGATCTTCGGCCGGAACTATTTCACCTACAACGATCCGGCCAACCTGCTCTATGACCCTTACCACTTTGAGATGCTCGAGCCGACGCGTGCCGCGTTCGCAGGCGGGATGGTGCGCGCGTTCATCGTAGCCATCATCTTCTGCGCGCTGGGAATTGCGTTGGGCCGCGGCTTGCGCAAAGTTCAGCGCTAACGCGATCAGATCGATGATCAGCCTTCGAGGTATCTGCCGCATCGCGATTCGAGGCGGCTTGCTCACCGCCCTCGCGCTGATCTTCTTCGCGCGCACCGCAGCGGCGCACGTCGGCAGTCCAAACGTTTTTTACGAGGGCGACGCCGGCCCTTATCACCTGTTCGTCGCGGTCGCGGTGCCGCAGGTGATCCCGGGCGTCGCGCAGATCAACGTCCGTGCGCGGGATAACGATGTAAATTCGATCAGCACTTCGGTCGCGCGCCTCAGCGGAGCGGGATCACAGTACGCTCCTGTGCCGGACGTCGCGAAGCGCTCGCCGCTCGACCCGCATCAATTCGCCGCCAACCTGTGGCTGATGGAATTCGGTTCGCTGCGGGTGATCGTTAAGGTCGACGGCGCCCACGGTCCCGCAGAGTTGTCGGTTCCGGTGCCGTCGTTCGCGCAGCGCTCGTTGCCGATGCCGCGGTGGCTCGGCGCACTGTTGCTCGCGCTTACGATCGGCCTCGCGATCGGCGCGATCTCGATCGTCGGTGCGGCGGCCCGTGACTCGCTGCTGACGCCCGGCGCCGAAGTGAGTCCCGAGGCGCGCCGGCGCGGCCGCCGGGCGATGGCCTTTACCGCGGTAGTCGTCGGCCTCATCTTCTGGGGGGCTTTCGAATGGTGGAGCGTCGACGCCAGCGACTATGCCGCGATCGCCGGCTTCTTCAAGCCGCCCAAGCTCGAAGTGAAGCTGGTGGGGACCAACCAGCTCGAGCTGCAGCCTTCTCCGGCCGATGAAAATTGGAACAAGGCCGTCGGTTTCAATCGCCTGGTAACGGATCACGGACACCTGATGCATCTGTTCCTGCTACGGACGCCGGCCTTCGATCGCATCTTGCATCTCCATCCTGATCTCAAGGACGGCAAGTTCGTCGAGAGCCTGCCCTCGCTCGATGCCGGGCACTATGAAGTGTTCGCCGACGTCGTTTCGAATAATGGATTTCCGTGGACGCTGGTTGGCAGTATCGACCTGCCGCAGATTACGGCAAAGCCGGCCAACCCTGACGATTCGGGCGGATCAGCGGCGCCGATTTCGACCGCATCGGATTCGACAATCGACGTGCTCGCCGACGGCACTCGTGTCACGTGGAAACGCGACGCGAGCTTGCGCGCGAATACGGCGACGATATTCGAGTTTGACGTGCGGGATCCCAACGGCCAGCCGGCCAGCGATCTCGGGCTCTACATGGGGATGGCGGCGCATGCCGAGATCATCAAAGACGACCTCTCAGTGTTTGCGCATATCCATCCGTCGGGCTCGGTGCCGATGGCCTCGCTGATGATGGTCAACGCGAGCGCGGATTCCTCGCAGCCATCGATGGACATGCCGATGAACATGCCCGGCATGGACATGTCGAACATGTCGGCGAAGGTGTCGCCGGAGTTCTCGATCCCCTACGGATTCCCCAAGCCCGGCCGCTATCGGATCTTCCTGCAATTCAAACGCGCGGGACAGATCGAGACCGCCTCGTTCACCGCCGACGTACATTGAACCTTCATGACATTCTGTAGGATCGGCTTGCCACAGCGTCAGGCTTCTGATTAATCAGACTGGCGCTGCTAGCTGGGGGATTACATGGGCAAACCGAAAGTTTTGGTGCTTCTGATGCTTGCGCTGGTTTCGGCCTCCTGCGCAACGCTGCTCAAGGGCCACACCGACGAGATCACCGTGATCAGCGAACCTGCAGGCGCCAAGGTATCCGTCAATGGCGACGATAAAGGCACCACGCCCGTCACCTTCACGGTGCCATCGAAGGAAGACCTGAACGTCCATGTCGTGAAGGACGGCTATCGGCCCGAAGACATCAACGATCCAGCAAAGACGCGATGGGGCTATGAAGCGTTTTCGTTCGTGGAGTGGGTAGTTCCAGTTTTCATCGACATGGGCACAGGGGCCGCTTGGGGGCACGATCAACTTTCGTTGACCACGCATCTGGAGCCCTCCCCCCAGGCAAGCCCGGGAGCTGCGGCGCCGTCCGTCTCCGCGCAGGCCGCGCCCTCGATCGAGGCGTCACCAGTAGCGAATGCTTCGCCGTCTGCGGAAGCCACACCCAGCGCTTCGCCATTGTCTGCCGCGAACGCATCGCCAGACGCAGCCGCGACAGTATCGTCGGCGGCGCAGCTGGGAGCCGGAGCTGTCTCGGCCAAATAGCGAGAGCGATTATCGTTACATCGCCATTGGAGCCTTTTTGCCGACGTGACCGCCGGCGTCTTTGCACGACTTGGCGTCGGTCGTGACAATGTAGCCCTTGCCCTTGCACGAGTTCTGCCCCTTGCAGCTATTGTTGACGGTCTTGCACGCGCTCTGCCCCTTGCACGCATTCGCGCCGAGGCACTTGATCTGGCCCGCCTGAGCGGGACTTGAGCTGTCAGCGGCGCTCGCCGCGACGGCAGTGAATGTCAATGCGACGGCAGTCGCCAACATCGCTCCCGCAACTCTGGATCTTTTCATGGTTTGAGATGCTCCCTTCCGTTGTTCTGTTACCGCATCGCCCTCGCAGAGCGCCAGACGCGGCGGACCGCCGAGCGCTGAAAATTCGTCGGCCTGGTTCTGCCGACGACAAATTGGATAGCCAATGGCCTAGGTTAATCTCGATTGCATGATCAAAACATCCATTAATAGAACTAAAGTTAAGGTTGCATTCAACTACGGCGTTGAGGCGTACAATGTGACCGGCAATGCAGTCAACAACTCGATTGATGATCCGGTCGATGGCAACTGGGGAATCGTTTTTACTTCAGTACAGGATCGTCAAAGCTGAACAATACGATATGGGGAGACGGAACTGCAGCTAATCAATTAGGCATATACCTCAACACGAGCTCGAACACCGGCGTATGCGCGGGAATACTGACCGGGTCTACCGCCAACACCGGCAATACGTTCATCAACAACACCTTCAAGAATGTCATGTTCGACATGATGTCCGGCAACAACTGTTCTTGACCCTCGAGATGCCCTGGGATCGCCCGTGCGATCCCAGGTATTTTTTCGGCATCAGCAATCCACGCGTTGAAAGTTCACTGGACCGCGCGCAGTTTTGGGGTGGCCCCAGAGCGCGAACCACATTCTCTCATCGGCATCACCGGGTGACACCGAGCGAACTCAGCGGCACGATTGTGGCGCCCAGGCGCTGCATCATCGCGACATCTTGTAGTCGTGTTGCTTGCGTGCCAAAAGAATCTTCTGGCCGATCCAGCCAACACGCTGCCAAGCGGGAACCGCGTGAGAAAATCAGTAGTCGCAATCCTGATCCTGCCGGGCCTCTTGTCATCGTGCGCGACGATTCTAAAGGGTCGCACCGAAGAGATAACCGTCATCAGCTATCCAGCCGGCGCGAAAGTCCTGGTCAATGGCGACGAAAAAGGCGTGACCCCACTGGAAGTCAAAGTGCCGTCGAAGGCCGACTTGAACGTTTACGTCACGAAAGAAGGTTATCGGCCAGCAGATCTGAACGATCCGGCGACGACGCGCTGGGGCTACGAAGCTTTTTCCTTTGCTTGCGGCGTGCTTCCCGTGTTCGGTGATCTGGGCACAGGTGCGGCGTGGGGCCACGACCATTTGATGCTGACCACCCATCTCAAACCGGGGGCTCAGGCACGCGCGGAAGCAGCTGCGAAGGACGCGTCCGAGGAGCCCGAGCCACTACCGGAGGGCTCACCATATGCGGAAGTGAAGCCCGAAGTGCCAGCGGCGCCCGCCGCGAAGGCGTCGCCCGGCGCGCAGCAGTCACCCACCGCGGTATCGACCGCCGCGGTGCCAACGCGAGGCTCGTCGCAACCGGGCGGTGGCACAGGGCCCGCCGCGCAGTAGCTATTTGACTCGATTTGCGGGTCAGCAGTCCACAGCAGAAGCTGGAACCGTTTGTACGTCGGTCAGTATATTCGCGACGAGCGAACATCCCTTGTCATGCGCGGTTGTGACGCCGTCGAAGCGAATCCCGATTTGTTTTGCGGCAGTTCCTGTCGCCCATATCGTATTGTTCAGCACTGACGATCCCGTCGAGGCGTCGAAAATCATTCCCGAGCTAAAATTGATGTCCTCGCTAATCAGGTTGTTAGTCACGCTGGCGATCATACTGCTCAGGGTAACGCCGGAGTCGCCAAAAGGTATGCTTGCCCGGATTCGAACGGCGGTCGCCAAAGATCCCCACCCCACCTGACACGCGGGCCGGGGCACATCGACGTCTCGTTCTGAATAGTATTGTACGCTACACCGCCCGAGGCGTTTTGAAACATGACGCCGATGGGCCTCAAGTTACAATCGACCTGAGGCGCGGATCCATCAATATGCAGGTCTGGATTTGCACAGTAGCGTTTTGCACGAAGATCATCTGGGGACAAAGGACCGACAGAACACGCGTACACCGCTGGTCAGCGGCCAGCGGAAACGTGTTCGTCGCAAATCCTCCGCGCGCACCAATCGCTCGCTTAATGTATTCTCCGCTCGTTAGAAGGCAGTGCATGGATTCGACTGAAGCGAAATTACCCTTGGATGAACATGGAAACCGCCTCGATGGTCTGGCCTCGATCGTCATTTGACTCGCGACTTCAGCCTAACATACGTTAGGCTGAGCGCTGGATGATGACTGGCGCTGAATTGCGAGGGTACCTCCGATGCCACATGAATCGCGTCTTACGTTTTCCACCGACGAGCTGCTGGCCAACGTGCCGACCAAGGAACCGTTGATCGTCAATGGCGTGCGATGTCATGGCGGCTTCGATGTGGACGGCACTTACCGGTCGCCGCGCACGTTGTGGCGCAATCCTGCGGTCAAGGCCTGGCAGGAGCAGCACCTCGCGGCTTCGGGCTTGCCCCTCGTTGAGATTCCCGACGATTGCGTGCCTCCGCATGCGCTGAGCGCCGCGCAAAGCAAGCTCCTGATACGCGAGGGTGTGCGCGAGCCGGTCGTGCGGCTGCTCAGCGAGATCGCGATTATCGAGGGCTTCGGCGCGATGATTCGGCAGCTTCCCGTGCCCCCGCTCAAGTCCTTCATCCGCGAAGATACGGCCGGCACTGCGCTCGAGCATCTCGAGCGCGGACTCTTCGAAGCGCACGCGCGCGACGAGGCGGGATGGGAAGAGGAAGGCGGGCATCGCCAGATGTGGGATGCAGCCCGTGACGCCGCGCTTTCGAATCCGACGATTTCGCCTGAGATTTACGCCAATATCATGGCGCGCCGCGGCCAGGAACCGCCCGCGATGTTTCCGGCGCTCGGCGCTCCGGTCGAGCGCCTGATCCGTTTCATGGTCAATGTGCTCGCGATCGAAGTCTTCGCGCGCTCGACGTTCGCATGGGCCGAGGACGTGCTCTCCGACGAGACTGTGTCCGACGCGCCCAGGGAAGCGGCCGACCTGGTGCGATTCATTCGCGCCGACGAAGCGCCGCACGTCGAGTACCTGCGCACGGCACTGTCAGAGATCACGGCCCGCACCCTCAAGACCGAGGACGGCAAGACGATCGCAGGCAATGAAGTCGTGGAGCGGCTTGCCGATCGCGCGCTGCGGACGATGATTCGCCAGCGCCTCACCGATCGGCCTCAGATGCTGCGCGATCTGATTCGCAAGACGGCTGGCGAGCGCGACGCTGAGGAATTGCTCGCACGCTACGAAGCGCTCGCGACGCCATGGGAGCCGCCTGCGCGATATCGCGCCGACACTCCGGCAGTATCGCCGGCGCAGCCTTCTTACTGAGTAGACTTCCTCTTCCGTAAAATCGCGGCTGAGGAGCTTCAACCGCTGCGCTAACAATTTGTTAACGCAGTTTCCTCATGCTACCGGATCCCTCTCCTTATCCTAGGAGAGGGATTGGGAGGAGCTGCTGACTTTTTGGGTCAAGTAACCTGATCCTTCTACATCGTACTTTATCTCGGGGCGCCCATACTCGGCAGGCGGACCGTGGTCATCCAGAAGTCGGAGACTGCTTTGATTACGTTGAGCACCTGCGACAGGTCGGCGGGCTTTACGATGTATGAGTTCGCGTGCAGATCGTAACTTTTGTGCACGTCAGAATCGGCGGCCGAGCTCGACAGAATCAGCACCGGAATCTGCCGGATCTCGGGTGTGGCTTTTATCTCGGCCAAAACTTCGAGGCCGGATTTTCGCGGCAGGCTCAGATCCAGGATGATCAGATCCGGTCGCGGCCTCGTCGGTCCGTTCGTGCGCAGATACTCGATCGCATCGACACCGTCAGACGCCACACGAAGGTTTGGGGCGATTTGCAGGCTGCGGAAGGCTTCGCGGATCAGGCGCACATCACCAGGATTATCTTCGACCAGCAGAACACTTACCTGTCGATCAGTCATTTCCCTACGTCTCGGCTTTTCAACCCACACGCAATCGGTGAGACTGCTTAGCCTGCCGCCAACCACGTGTCATTGCGAAACGCAATGACGTTGAAATGGCGCAAGCAAGACCCGATTACACGCAAAAGTGGATATGGCGATCCGGATCCAGCAACATCCGCGCCGCAACGCGTCTCAGGGTTCGAGGCGTTCCATCATGCGCGGGAATGGGATGCATTCGCGGATGTGATGAATTCCGCACAACCATCCCGTCATGCGCTCGATGCCCATGCCGAAGCCGGCGTGCGGCACTGAGCCGTAGCGGCGCAGATCGAGGTACCATTCGAACGGCTCGAGCGGCAGGTTCTGCGCAAGAATCTTGTTGCGCAACGTTTCGTAATCGTCCTCGCGCTGGCCGCCACCGATGATCTCGCCATGGCCTTCAGGCGCGAGCATGTCGACACACAACGCGACGTCGGTGCGCGTGGGATCCTGCTTCATGTAGAAGGCTTTGCATACCGTCGGATAGCGATGCACCATCACGGGGCGATCGAATTCTTCTGACAGTGCAGTTTCCTCGTCACCGCCGAAGTCGTCGCCCCATTTCACCGTCATGCCTTTTTTCTTCAGGCGCTCGATCGCGTCGTCGTAGCTAATGCGCGGATATGGCGTCTCGGCGGCGGGCTTGAGTTTGGTGATATCGCGCTCGAGCGTCGCGAGCTCGGTCGCGCGGCGCTCCAGGACGCGGCGCACGATGAATGACACGAAGTCCTCGGCCAGGTGCATGTCGTCATCGAGCTCGAAGTACGCGACCTCAGGCTCGACCATCCAGAACTCGGTGAGGTGCCGCCGCGTCTTCGATTTTTCCGCGCGGAACGTCGGGCCGAAGGTGTACACCTTGCCGAACGCGAGCGCGCCCGCCTCGGCATAGAGCTGTCCGCTCTGCGTGAGATACGCCTTGCGCTCGCCGAAGTAATCGAGCTCGAAAAGATTGGTGGTGCCCTCGCATGAAGTGGGCGTCAACACGGGAGCGTCGAACAGGACGAAGCCGCGCGCGTGGAAGAAATCGCGGCATGCGGCTTCGACCTCGCTGCGGACGCGCAGGATCGCGTGCTGGCGCGAAGAGCGCGTCCAGATGTGGCGATGGTCGAGCAGGAATGCGACGCCATGATCCTTGGGCGTAATCGGATAATCGCTCGACGCCGCGACGATCCTGAGCGACTTGATTCCGAGCTCATAGCCGCCGGGCGCGCGCTTGTCCGCGCGCACCGCGCCGGTCACCACCAGCGAAGTTTCCTGGCCCATGTGATCGGCGGCGGCGAAAAGCTCGGGTCCGAGATCGTTCAGCGTCGCGACGCACTGGCAGATCCCGGTGCCATCGCGAAGCTGAAGAAAATGAATCTTGCCGCTCGAGCGTTTGTTGTAGAGCCATCCGCGGAGCTCGACATCCTGCCCCACGTGCTTCGACAGATCCTCGATATAGACCCACGCCATGCCCGCCATTTAACCACACTGACTCGGCGAGAAAGAATCGCAGCGCGCGTCGCGGCGGCGACAGTGTTCAGGTAGCATCGGGCGGCGGGAATTCTTCGCCATCGGATGAACGCGCTCGACTACGTCATCATCATCGCCGTTGCGATCGGCGCGCTGCACGGGCTGCGTCGCGGCGCGCTCGGGATGGTCACTTCGGTGGTGTCGCTCGTCGCGGGGCTCTACCTCGCCTCGGAATATTATGCGCGCGCGGCGGATCTGGCTGCGCGAGAACTCGGAACATCGCCCAACGTCAGCTCGGTGATCGGATACATCGCCGTGTTCGCGATCGTATTTGTTGTGGTGGGCTTCATCGGCGGATTCGTGAGCGGCGTATTGCGCACGATCCATCTCGGATGGCTCGACAACCTCGCCGGCGCCGTCGTTGGCGGCGCGATCGTCGCGATCATATGCGGTCTCGCCGTGATGCTGATCGCGGCCGTGCTGCCGTCAGACGCGCAACTGCTCAGGCAATCGAAACTTGCGCCGATGGTGCTGACCTACGAAGAATCGCTGGTCGCGATGATACCCGACGAGGTCAAGGCGACCTACGAGCGTCATCGCGACGACCTGATGCGATACTGGATCGACACTGCGCTGAAAGCACGCGAGGCGACGCCGACGCCAACCGCGTCGCCGTCGCCATCGCATTGAAACGGAGAGTTAGTTACGCGACGATCGCGCCATCAACGGCGCGGACCAGCGTGTTCTTCGGAACGGCGCCGACGATCTGTTCCTTCACCTGACCGCCCTTGACGATGATCAGATTCGGAATGCCGCGGACGCCGAAGCGAGCCGGGGTCTGCGGATTGTCGTCAACATTGATCTTCACGACTTTGAGGCGGCCATCATATTCGGTCGCGAGTTCATCGATCGAAGGAGCAATAGCGCGGCAAGGCGCACACCACGGCGCCCAGAAATCGATCAAAACCGGCTTATCGGACTTGAGCACTTCCTGTTCGAAAGTGGCATCGGTCACGTGAACAACTTTTTCGCTCGCCATCGGAACCTCTTTTCGTTCGACCTAGCTGAAACATAAGGCTGACCCCCCGGGCAGTCAAGGCGAACTTTCCGCGTAGGCAGCCGGCATGGACGGGTGTCGCGCACCAGATTCCGGCTGCTCTGAAAAATAACGCCCTACCACTCTTGAGTTACCTGGCCGCACACCGTTTGTCACTGTGAGCGAGGACAACATCTATGATTCTGTCATCCCGAGGCCTATGAGAAATAGGTTTTCTGCCGTTGTTGGCTGCCATCCAATCTGTGATCCCGAGCGACGTCGAGGGATCTTGGAGGCCCCCAAAGGGGCCGGTGCCAGACATCGGCGCGCAGCGCCATCCTTCATTCTGCCTCGCGAGAAGGCCACGAGCGTCGATGCGGGAACTCTCTCACCCGACTGCAGCGGAAATCGAATGAGGAAAGCCCGGGGTGACAAAATTGACACATACGCAGCGAGACTCAGCGTGGGGAAGGCGCCGCCGAATGCTGCGGGCGCGACGATTCCGCCAGGAGCGATTGCGCACCGCGCAGAGTCTCCTCCGTCTCGCGTAACAGGTCAGCGAACACCTCTGCGGCGGGCTTGATCTCGCCGATCAATCCCGCGCCTTGCCCGGTCGGCATGAAAGTGCGGTTCGGATCGGCCTCGCCGTATTCGCCGGAGAAGTTCATGACGCCGTTCTGGCGGGAGATTGCTGCCTGCTGCGGGAAGGGTTTAATCTTCGACGGATCGCGTTCCCATTCGCGCGCGTATTCGGTGCGGATTACGCGACACGGTTTGCCGGTATAGCATCGCGTCCGCATCGTCGAGTCGTCGCGCGCCTTGACGATCGCTTCGCGATACACCTGCGCGGCCTGCGCCTCGGGCGTTGCGATGAAGCGCGTGCCGATCACGACGCCCTGCGCGCCAAGCATCAGCGCCGCCGCGATCTGGCTGCCATGCGCGATACCGCCCGCGGCCAGCACGGGGAGCTTCACCGCACGGATCATCTGCGGCACGAGCGACATCATGCCAACTTCACCGGTATGGCCGCCCGCCTCGGTGCCCTGCGCGACGACGACGTCCGCGCCGGCCTCCTGGGCCTTCTCGCCATGATGAACCTTGCCGCACATGACGACGACTTTCATGCCGTGCTCGTGCATCGTTTGGATAAACTCCGCAGGCACAGCGAGCCCGGCGACGAAGATTCGGACCTTCTCTTCGAGCAGCACTGGCATATGCGGCCGCATCATGTCGGGAATCGGCGCGAGCAGATCGACGGCGAAGGGCTTGTCGGTGAGCGCGCGGGTCTTGCGGATTTCGTCGCGCAACTGGTCGGGCGTGCATGCGGCGGCGCCGATCACGCCAAGGCCTCCGGCGTTGGAGACTGCGGCGACGACGTTGTGCATCGCGACGCCGCCCATCCCGGCCAGCACGATTGGATATTTGATACCGAAGTAGTCGCAAATCGGCGTATGCAGCATTGGTGTGAAACTCCCGGGTCGGCCGCTCGAGGCTGGCTTCCCATGAGTTTGTACTGTGTGCCGTTAAGCCCAATCAAGCGCCGTGCGCGGGCGTGGCGCGGATCGCCATCCTGATGCATACTGACGATTCACGCGGAGAGGTGGCCGAGCCCGGTTTAAGGCGCACGCCTGGAGAGCGTGTGCTCTCGAAAGGGAGCCGGGGGTTCAAATCCCCCCCTCTCCGCCATGGTAAGTACCTGATTTAATTGGAGTTTCGATCGGCTCACTAGCGCCGGGGACGGTTTGAGGGACGGTTCTCCAGTATTTTGGTGCTCGATAGCCTGTTGCAACACAGCTCCGATTCTCCGTCCCGCTCCAACCTGAAGTCCCGGTATCCACTTTCGGTAGTGGCGAAAGATCATCTCCTCCGAAGTGCCGCACACTTGAGCTACCCATCCGGGATCCTCGCCTGATGACAGAGCCAACGAGATGAACGTGTCACGGATGCAGTACTGACCTCGTTCAGCGATGCCGGCACGACTTAGTGTCGGCTTCCAAACGCAATCGTTGAGCCATTCCTGGTCCAAGGGGCTGCCGTTGCGGTTGGTGAAGACGAAGTCCTCGGGCGAAGTCGAGCTCGCTCGGGCCTTGAGACGAACTAGCGCGTTCAGAATCTCCGTCGCGTAAGAAAAATCGATTTCGCGACGACCGGTTTTGGGCTCGGCTTCCAGTCCGCCCATACGCGGTATCCGGCCCCGACGAAGTTTCAGCTGCTGGCGCTCAAAGTCGATCCATCCAAAACGAAGCGCGACAATTTCGGAAGATCGCCAGCCCAGGTAAAACCACACCGTGTAGAAATCGCGATACCACTCCGGCACACACTCCAGAAAGCGGGCAACTTCCGAGCTGGTCAGTGGATTTGCGGAATGGCGTTCGCGCCTGCTGCGTCGCACGCGACGGCTGCTCGTGCGAAGCACCGGATTCTTTTCAAGCAACCCTTCGTCGACGGCGTCCGCGAACGCCTTGTGAAGAAGGCCCATAGTGTTGCCGACCGTCTTTCCGCTCAGGCCTTCTTCGAGCAACGACTGTCTGAAGGTGGAGCAATGGTATGGCGTTATTTCCGCCAATCTGAGATTTCGAAATGTAGGGATGAACCGGCTGCGCACGACAGTCGCGTCGTGGATCCAGGTGGAGGGGTGGATGTCTGGATCTTGAGTCACGCGACCGTCCGCGAGAATCGGTGATCGATTCTTTTGCCATTTCGCGATGTACTCTTCGAATGCGAGCAGCGCTCCATCGCGCCCACGATCATTCGGATAGAAAATTTGAAGACGGCTCCCGCGCGGGAAATGCGCTCGATAATCGAATGAGCCACGCTCGATAGCGGCATCGACTGCCGACATCTTGCGCTCGCAGAGGCGCCGGTTCTCGCTGGTATCAGCGAGTCCCGTGTACTCCTTACAGCGGATCCCCCGCCAGAAGAAGTCAAAAAAGAGATTACCGTTTTTTGCGCGTACGGGCACGGTGCACCGGATAGAAGGGCTCGTCGCCAGTCAGCAACACATTTGCACCAGCGAAGCGATTTAATTCTTCGTTTTCTGGAGAAGCAGCGCCATCTTCATGGAGCCATTGCTCCATTCGTGACCACACGAACAAAACCCGTCCCCTTCGCTTGTAGTAATGCAGACCGCGTTTGAAGACTCCAGTAGACATCATGTTGCGTAGCGTCTGTTCGCAGTACTTGATGCGTGCCGCTGCTTGCCGAACAGTCAGATATTCTTCGTGTGGTTGTTCGCTCGCAGCTCCTTCGCCATCGTCTGGCGACCAGAGGTTTGCGACCGCATCAAGAGCCTTCAGCACGCGTTCCAGGTTCTCAGGAGAGATCTGCTTCTGGGGTCTCATATAAACGACTCCCTCAGCGTTCATTCTAAGAAAACTTTTCTAAACGTTTGAATGACGACTCGTGGCTGCAAAAGAATACAGGCGCAGCCACGAGCCGCGGCACACTACTAAAATTGAATCTCCGCTTCCGCCGGTAGCAGTGGGTCATCCGTCTGATGGGATTCTGCTTTTTCGCCCTGCGGTGTACCTAAAAATTGCACCCGTGCGGCGACTATCTCAGTCCGTCGACTGCTCAGCCCGTTGTTCTCCCATTCGCGGGTTTGCAATCGGCCCTCGACGAATACCTGTCTGCCTTTCTTCAGGTACTCGTTGCAGGTCAGCGCGATTTTTCCCATGACGACGATCCTGTGCCATTCGGCGCGTTCCTGGCGCTTGCCCTCCTTGTCGACGAAGACTTCGTTAGTCGCGACGGTGAAGTTCGCGACCGGTAGGCCTGCCGGCGTGTAGCGGAGTTCCGGATCTTGCCCGAGATGCCCGATCACCATTACTTTGTTTAACGACACGACTTTCTCCTTTTTGGCTCTGCGTCCGGGTAGCCGCCTGGCACGGAGCCGTTGTTTATTCAAACTCGATCAATTCTGCTCGCCGTCCACGTAGCCTCCTCGGCCGCTTTGTCACCGTGTTCCTTCATCAGCAGCAGAAAGCAGTTCCAGTGAAACACAGCGGTGCTGGCCCAGAGGCGCGCCTTCAGAAAATTCTCTTCGGTCCTGACTTTGCGTTCGCAACGCGCGCAATTGCCCTGATACATCGTCGACATATTGGTTCTCATTCACACCCGCTTGCCGAAGGCCAGGGTGTCTGCGGCTTGGGCTTGGAAACCCACCGCCATTTTTTCCCCGCCGCCGTTCTCGCCCAAATCAGGAACGGCGACGGAGGAAAGAGATTTGTAGCGGCGCATCGCGCTGCCACCAATGAGCGACGGCGAAGCCGTGCAAATCCGGCGTGACCGAGCGCAGCGTTTCCGTAGGGCGGGCGCGACGGATTTGAGCGAAGCCGGCGCCAGGCGTTGTTGCGGGGCGAGGATCTTCATCGCGTTAACTCCGCCTGACGGAGGCCAACTCCGTGTTGTCGCTGATTATTTCCGTGGTGTCCTTTGAAAAGCCGCAGGCAGTGTCGGCAGAGTCCGTTCAGGTAGTTCCCGAACGAATCGGTGAATGCGTCGTCTTGATCATCCGGCAACTGTGAGCGGATGGCTTGAATCTCTGGATGGGTTGTGCTCCACGTGGAGCTATCGGCGAGATAGTCGACGGCCGCTATCGCCGCATGGTCATAGACCGGGTTGAGGGCGCAGACAATCGGAGCGGGAAAAATCAGTCCAATCCTATCGCCTCGTCTGGCGTGCGGTCTGACCTGAGACAGCACAAACGAACGCTCGACACCGGTTCCAAGTCTCAGCCGCACGATGCTTCTGATGGCTGGCTGTGTTTCCTTGCCGATGATGGGACTGCGTGGGCCGCATAAAGGATCGTCCTTGTCCGACCAGATTTTGATTGGAACCGAACGAGCTGCATCTTGAGAGGTGCGGACTTCCAAGAGAGTCCCGTTTATGTAGCTGAACGGAACCGAAAGCGACGGCTCGCGATAGACGATGCCAAGAAGATAGAGCGTGTACTTGAAGTGGAATGAACGTAGGTCGCCGGCCGCGGGATACTCGACGATTGCCTCACTCGCGGCTCTGAACGCAGGTGCTTTGCAGAACCCGCAGATCTGTTTATTGATCATCTGCGAACCGCAACGAGTGCAAAACTTCATCGCGCTACCTCCTCGCCTCACCAACTGATTCCCTGGCTGCGCTTGATCTTTCGATCGCGCTGGATACTCCGCTTTGGTCGCGCAACGAATGAGTCTTCGATGTCGATCGGCCTGAATCTTGGCAGCGATCGCCGCTGCGCCTCCGAAAGATTCTCGAGAGCGGTCGGCTTGACTTGCTCGCGAGCGACGGCGCGCGTCAGTGTTTCGGTGTTGTCCGTATAGATTCGCGCGTCGTGCCTCGCTCGACTCAGTGACACGTAAAACTGACGGCGATTTACGAGGCGCGAACTCCGCTCGGTGTCGATGTTCACAATCACACGGTCAACGGTAGCTCCCTGGCTGGCGTGTGATGTCGAGGCATAGCCGTAGTCGATGTGCCGAAGCCTTGCGTTGGCAGCCCTGATCTCTTTGCCCCTGTCGGTCCGTAACTGCGTCTGCTCAACATCTATTGCGACGACCGTCGCAAGTTCGCCATTTGCAATCCCTAGTGCGCGATCGGGGGCGCGGAATTGGACACGATCACCGGCGGCAAGCCTTCGAGACTCCGCACGAAACACTTCGGTTCCGCGAAAGCGACTGGGCTTGTATTCGATCGTGCCACCCATCTCAGTTCTGATGCGGAGGAAATTGCGTTTGGGGTCCGATGCTTCGACCGTCAGGTACTCGCCAGCGGTTATCCCAAGCTTGGGGCTTCCGCGGCGTAGGCGGATCACGTCACCGACCGCGTAGTGGCGCGCGTGAGCGCGCTGCGCTCGCGTGAGATCGAGACTCGTAAGAATCGGCAGGTCCACACCTTCGCCAGCAACTTGGCCACCGACGACCAGGCGGTCGCGGATGACTCGATTGAGTTCGGTGCGTTCCTCGATTGCTGGACTCACCACGAGTGTCAACTGTTTGGCCCGATGCGATCGCAGGTAGTCTTCGGCGATCGCGTAATAGCGATCGTTGGGGGCAGAGATCTGATTGATCCGTTGTTGTTCGGACAGCGCGGTAATTGCCTGTGCGAGCTTTCCTTCCGCCACCAGCTCGACAGCTTGCCGCAGTTCCGGATCGCGCTGACGGCGGATAACCGAGAGGGAGGCACTCGCCATTCCAGCCTGACGCATCTGATAGATGGGCCGCCCAGCTTCGATCCCGTGATGCTGTCGTTCGTCACCCACGAAAACGACGCGTTCGATCCCAATCTCTTTCGCATGACCCAGCAGCTGATTAACTTGCCTCGTCGCCAGAAGACTCGACTCGTCGACGATCCAAAGCTCTTTTCGGTGCTTCTCGACCTGTGGAGTTTCGATCAAGCTCGCGACCGTACGCGCGAGAATCCCCGCTTCAGTTAGCGCTTTGACGCTGCCGCTGGTGGGTCCGAAGCCGCGCACGAAGTAGCCTTGTCGTTGAGAAAGCTCGCGGATTGCTCCCACCGTAGTTGTCTTCGCTGAGCCAGCTCGTCCTTCGATCGCGCTAAGCCAGTCACGAGTCGAAAGCGTGGTTACGGCTGCACGGGTTTGATCGGCGGCAAGCCCGCGACTGACGGACCAACTCTTGATTTCGTCGATGGCAGCGATCGGTTGAGCCATGCCGCGGCCGGCATGCATCAGTGCGACGTTATCTCGCTCAAGCACCGCCATCTCGGGAGTCGTGAATGCACCGATCGGATGGCAATGGTTCGTCACCAGATCGATCAATCGACCTTCGTTTCGTTGAAGGTCGATCGCATTGCGAACCTCTGCCAGTACAGTCCGGCCCATGGTGTGCTGGAGACTAAAGGTCTCGAGTTCGCGCCGATCGGGTGCGGCATCGCGTTCCGTCGCGTGAGCTGTCGCCTGGTGCACGGTCTCGAGCAACGTGGCCACGCCGAGTTTTGGCGCGATCGGTTTACGATTATGCGCAAGCTGGGCGATCCGTTTCACGGAGATCCCATACGCCGCAGCACGCTCGCGCCATTCGATCTTCAACGCATCCTCGCCGCGCTGGTCTTTGGAGAGACGCGAACGATGAGCCGCAATCTGTGCCGCGCTTGCGCCATTGATGCCAAGCTTCGCGAGCTCGCGCTCGATTGCCTGACGGCGCAGCGAAAAGGCCATCAGCTGTTCGCGTGTGTAGCCTTCAAGCTCCCAGCGCCCGTCCTTTTCGGTGACGGTAATCGCATAACCGAATCTCTGAACCTCGCGAGAGAGTTCAGCGCGGTAAACTGCCGTCGCAAAGGCCTGCGAGCGGTAGATCTCAATCGGATCGAGTCCTCGCCACTGGCCGTCCGGTCGACGCGTCATGTTCATCACCACGACATGGGTGTGCAGGTGCGGGTCAGGACCATAGCCGTCGTTGGCGGCGGCATCAGTTGGTCGTGCCGCGATGTGATCGAAACGGGCTGCGACGATGTTGCCGGTTGTGATCCACTCCTGGCCTCTTCGAATACGCGCTTGTCCAAACCGCTCGAGCTGATGGAGCGTCTGCTCAACAGCGTGTCGGTGCGCGGTAATTAAGCGAGCATCGTTTCCGACAAGCGCCTGGATGGTCAGTGATTTCGGAGCGTTGAACGTCGCGTCCCAGCCCGCCCGTTTCTCTTCACCTTGGCGTTGCGCCGTATGAACGAGAACCTCTCCGGTTCTCGGATGAAAGCCATTTAGGGCAGCTTGGAAGTCCGCAGTATCGATGTCTCCCGCCAGCCCAAGCTCTGCGGCTCCTTTGCCGAACCAATGTCCGATCACCCGCCGATTTTCAGTGTAGTAATCATCGCGACTGTACTTCTCCTCGTAGTACGTTTCCGCTTGACCGGCGGTGAGCGCGCCTTTGGACATGACCAACATGGCTAGTCCCACTCTCCCTGTGACGAAGCGGGTTTGGGCGATGATTCCGGATGCGTGCCTGCCTTCTCCTCAGAAAACGGCACCTCGGAGTCTTTGCGGAGAACAAACGCTGGCGCGTTTTTCTTAGGCTCGGCCCACTGGAGCGCGATTCGCGCCCGGTCATAACCGGCGATGCAGAGGTAGCCTTCGAGAGGCGGGAGCTTCTGGATTTCGGCCGGCAGCACGACGCGCTCCAACGTCTGATGGGGTTGCAGGTTGAACCCATCTCGAAAGAGAGACGGGCCGGTGAGCGTTGTCATCTGAAGTCGAACGACTTCACGCTGCCCCAGCGTACGGCTCGCCCACTCCGCTGTCTCCGCTTCGTCCGAACGTAGGATCAGTTTGGTTGCCGGCGCCGACAGCAGCGTGACGGTGCGGTCGCGTCCATAGATTGAATGGAGCTGAGACACCGCCTGAAAGCCAACGACCACGCAGAGGCCGCGTTTGCGGCCTCGGACAACGAGATTCTCCAATTGTCCCTGGTAGTCGAGCGCTCCGAGCTCGTCGATAATGATCCATACTTGGTTCGTGGTTGCACTCAGGTCGGTAGTGAGAAGCTGGCGGACCAGACAATCGAGCCAAACATTTTGGAGCGGAAGTGCAGCGGCGCGCGAATCCTCGGTCGAGGTCATGAAGAGCCATCCGCGGCGATTCTTCGCCCATTCGACCGCGCTCCAATTGGCATGATTCGGAAGCTCCGGAGGCAGGTAGCTAAGCGGGTTGGTAGCGTTCGTTGCCATCGCCACGATGCCCGCGCCCTGGTCGTGTGCTCCGGGATCGATAAGCGCTTCTGCCTGCGTTCCGGCCAAAGCCTTCTTGAGTCGATCCCGGGGCAAGGTCAGCATTTCGGTGATGGTCTTCGCCGTCCGTGGCTTGGCAGTCTCCAGGATGCTGACAAGTGTGGTGCGACCGGAGCGTCTGAAGAATCGGTCTGCACCGCTTTGCGAGAAACTATTGGGAGCATCCGGTATGAGCGATTGAGCCAAAGCTTCGGCGTCCATGCGGAAGCTTTCCGGCCTGAGCTCCGCCCACGGCGACCATGAAGGGCACCGTTCATCGAGCGGATTTAGAATCAAGTCGCCCCGCTCGGGTCGATAGAATTCCGAGACGTATTCGGCGTCTGGATCCAGCACGATGCCGATTCCCGCGCGCGCCTCGATCTGACGCAGTATCTGCCGGATGCAGTTTGACTTGCCGGAGCCAGTTTTGCCGGTAATGGCAAAATGTTGCGGCTCCAGGTCCGCCGGTATCGTTACGCTGGCGATTCTGATTCCAGGAGTTTTGCCGCCACTCAGCTGGCGAACCACCGGCACGCGTAGAAGTCCGCGCGTAGCGGCATTTTTCACCGCGCCGCTTAACTCTTTGCTGGTGATCAGTTGCAGCCCACGGAGGTGATGGGCGTCGGAGCTTTTGCGTCGAAGCAAGATAACCGAAGCGACCGTGATCAACATTGGCGCCACAGCCCCATAGCGCAGATAGTGGATTACCCATTCCCCGAAGGAGTGCTGATAGAAATGCCTGTCGTTGAGAAACGCTGCGAGAACATCCGCCGGGTAACGCCGCCCCATGTAGGGCAAGGTCGGGTGGATGAAGGGGGGGCTCAGCTTACCAAGCAACCAGGCGAGGAACCAGGGCACAAATTGTTGGTGCCCGAAATCTGGGAAGTAGCGGCCCGTCCAATACCAGATGAGGCAGAATGTCGTGATGATCCAGGAGAAGAGACCGAGCTTCAGCCAGACCATCACAAATCGCGCGTTCATTCGCGCGCCAGTCGCGTACGCCTGCCAA
Source organism: Candidatus Binataceae bacterium (assembly GCA_035508495.1). Lineage (NCBI taxonomy): Bacteria > Candidatus Binatota > Binatia (SeqCode) > Binatales (SeqCode) > Binataceae (SeqCode) > Binataceae bacterium (SeqCode). Next base: position 552 of record DATJMX010000081.1, on the reverse strand, counting down.
CTCGCCGCCTGTCGTCCGCCCGACCACATCGTCGTCTTGCTCCCGTGGATTAACTATTCGCTTTCGATCCGTTCTTGCGGCGATCGATCTCTGCATCAAGTCGGCCGATATAGTCAGTGGCGTTCTGGCGCGATAGTCGCTGGATTTCTTCGAGCTTTGGACGATCGAGCTCTAACGCTTCACTCCGCTCGACCATGTAGTAGAGCGAGGATCGCGTGCGCGAAATCTCGTACACTGTGTGGCGGAACCGATCTTCGATCAGCTCACTAATCTCGCTTCTCAGTTGGCCCAGGTCGACGGATTCGTTGTAGTGGTCACATACGATCGACCGAACGATCTCAGTGGGACTGGCATCACGGGCCTGAGCCTCGGCTTCAATCTGAGCCGCGATTTCTGACGAGAATCTAATCGTTATCGGCTTAGCCTGGTCGGCGCTCCGCGCGAAATCGTTTGCTTTCATAGTCTCTTCCGCCATTTTCCTATCCTCATCCGCGATTCTGATTTCCTTGAAATCTCAGTAAATCAGCGGTTTCTCTGCGAGATTCCTTCATC
>DATJMX010000080.1 GCA_035508495.1 Candidatus Binataceae bacterium | reverse complement strand
TTTTTCCGGGCCACGGCGGACTCATCGATCGCACATGCAGCCTAGTGTTCGCGGTGGCATTCACTTACTATTGGGTGAAGTGATTCGCGGCGTGGATGCTTGCCATATACAGACGCTGAATCCGCTCATCGGTCTCCATCGAATATGCTGACTTCGATCGTATCCGCCGTAGTCATCTTTGGCGTTCTTGTCGTTGTTCATGAGCTCGGGCACTTCGCGATGGCAAAGCGGCTGGGCGTTCGCGTAATTCGTTTTTCGATCGGCTACCCGCCCAAGCTGTTCGGTATCCGCCGCGGCGAGACTGACTACTCGTTCGGTGCGACTCCGCTCGGCGGTTATTGCCGGATGCTCGGCGACGAAGTCGGCGAAGAGCGCGGCGCCGAGGAGATAAGCGGCTTCCTCGAACAGGTCGGCCTCGACATCGTCACCGCGGCGCGCGCCCATGGGATGCGCTCCTCCGGCGCGACCGAAAACGACGAGTTGCTCGCGATCGCGCAGCGGCTGAATCAACCGGGCGCTCCAACGACGGCGAAGGATCTCATCGGACGCGAGCTCAAGCCCGAGGAGGCGCTGCTCGTCGAGGCGATCCAGCAAACCGGCAACGTCGAATCGGGAATCAAGCAGGTCGCCGATCGCGCGCCGCGCAGCCTCGTGGAATCCTACGAAGCCCAATCGTTCCCGACGCAGCCGCTATGGAAGCGCGTGATGATCGTGCTCGGCGGTCCGGTGTCGAACATCGTATTCGCGCCCGTACTGCTCACTATTGTGTTCATGCTCGGCGTTCCCATTCCGCTTTCTGTCATCGGCGAAGTACAGAAGGGCACGCCCGCCGAGGCCGCCGGTCTTCGTCCCGGCGACATCGTCACCTCGATCGACCGCACGCCGATCGATACGTGGGAGAAATTCTCCGACACCGTCCGCGCCAGCAACGGCGCGAAGATGAACTTCACGATCAAGCGCAAGGTCGACGGCAAGGAAACCGTGCTGACGATTCCGGTCAAGCCGGTTTACGAGAAGGTTCAACCGGGCACGAACGGCTCCGCATGGATCGTCGGCGTAAAGGCCAGCGGCGATGCGCGTATCCAGCGCTTTGGCCCGATCGCCGCAGCTTCGCAGGCAGTATCCAGCACGGTGAACATCACCGGACAACTCGTCGTGGGCATCGCCAGTATCGTCACCGGCTCGACCCCGATTCGCGACGCGCTCGGCGGTCCGATCCGAATCGCGCAGATGGCCGGACAGTATGCGCATCAGGGAATCGCCAACCTGGCGATGTTCACGGTGATGCTCTCAATTGAGCTCGGGCTGATTAACCTGCTGCCGGTGCCGCTGCTCGACGGCGGGCATCTGCTGTTCTTCGCGTTTGAAGGCGTGCGAGGCAAGCCGCTCGAACTGCGCTATCGCGAGATGATGCTGCAGGTCGGGTTGTTTCTGCTCGTGGCGCTGATAGCATTCGTTATGTTCAATGACATCTCGCGACTTATCCAGGGTTGAGCGGCTCCTCCACGAGGCTGCGGCAGTAAAACCCGTCCTCGGGATCGATACCGGCTCACCGAATGCGTACCTGGGATTGACGGCTAATGGGCGCGTGATCGGCGGCGCGATTGGCCGGGTCAGATCGCATGGGGCGGAGTTGCCCGGCGCGATCGACGAACTACTGCGCGGCGCGGGTTTAACTGCGCGCGAGCTCGGCGCGATCGCGGTCGGTATCGGACCGGGATCGTTCACGGGACTCAGGATCGGCCTCAGCTACGCCAAGGGAATTGCGCTGGCCTCGGGATGCGCGCTGGTCGGAGTGCCGAGTCTGGACGCGCTCGCGCTGGCGGCGCTTGAATTAGCAAAATCGCGCGATGGCATGCTCATTTGCGCCGTTGTGGATGCGCGCAAAGGAGAAGTGTTCGCGGCTCTTTACCGTGTCGTGTCGGATGGGTTAGAGAAAGTATCGGAAGACTTGTTGATCGTGCTCGAAGACTTGGCTTCGCACATCGCAGGCGACGTTGTTCTCGCCGGTGACTCGAGGGCGAAGGATGCGGCGGCCCTGATCGGCAACCGGGGCCACGTGGTGGCGGTACTCGACACATCGAAGCTGGACCAGCGCGGGCCATGTATCGCCGCTATTGGCGCGGCGAAGCTGGCGCGCGGAGATATCGCGCAGGCTGCGACACTTGAACCGTTGTATATTCGACCGCCCGACGCCGCGGTGAAACTCGCCGCGAAGTCCGGGCAGGTCCGTGTAACGGAGGCCGTATGGAGCGAAGAGACGAAGAACTAATCCGGCAGCATCTCACCCACGACGACGAACTGAAGAGGCTCTACGAAGAACATCTGGCGCTCAAACGAAAACTCGAAGATTATCGGCACAAAGCGCATCTAACCAACGACGAAGAAATCGAGGAGAAACGGATTCAGAAGCTCAAGCTGGCCTCCAAGGATCGCATGATGGAGATCCTTCATCGCTACCAGGCGGCCGAGGCGGCCCACTGAGCTGCGAGTCCGGCCATGAGCGCACGCACCCCACCGCATGACAAGTCATACGATATCGGTACTGGTTGAGAACGAATTCGGCGTGCTCGCGCGCGTGGCCGGACTTTTTTCCAGCCGCGGCTATAACATCGAATCCCTGACCGTCAACGAGGATCCAATCGATCCGACCGTGTCGCGGATCGTGCTGGTCACCAGCGGCGACGAGCAGGTTCTCGAGCAGATCAACAAGCAGCTCAACAAGCTGATCCCCGTAATCAAGGTCATCGACTTCAACGAAGTCGAAATCCTCGAGCGCGAGATGGTGATGGTGAAGGTCGCCGTCGATGAGCGCACGCGCTCGGAACTCGATTCGATCGTAAGCGCCTTCCGCGCTCATATAGTCGATATCGGTCCCCGCGCCGTCACTGTTGAAGTGACCGGCGACTCCGACAAGATCAAGGCATTTATCGCGCTCGTCCGTCCACTCGGCATCAAGGAAGTGGTACGCTCCGGCAAAGTCGCGATGCAGCGGTCGGTCCAGCTCAACGGCGAAAACCATCGCCGCCCTCGCGAATCCGACTAGGAGAAACACGCCATGAAGGTCTATTACGACCGCGACGCCGATCTAAACGCGCTGCGCGGCAAGAAAATCGCCGTCATCGGTTTCGGCAGCCAAGGCCACGCCCATGCGCTCAATCTGCGCGACAGCGGCTTCGATGTCCGCGTCGGACTGAGCCCGACCTCACCCTCGCGCGACAAGGCCATCAAGCAGGGTCTGCCCGTGTTGGATACCGCCGAGGCAGCGAAGCAGGCCGAGGTCATCATGATGCTCGTGCCGGACGAGATGGCGGGCGAGATCTACGAAAAGGAAATCGCGCCCCATCTGACCAAGGGCAAGTACCTCGCCTTCGGCCACGGCTTCAATATCCATTTCAAGTTCGTCAAGCCGCCCAAGGACGTCAATGTCTTTATGATCGCGCCCAAGGGCCCGGGCCATCTCGTGCGATCGGAATACACCAAGGGTCGCGGCGTTCCGTGCCTGCTCGCGGTCGAGCAGGATCCCTCCGGCGATACGACCAAGGTCGGCCTCGCATGGGGCAGCGCCATCGGCGGCGGCCGCGCGGCGATTATCGAGACCACCTACAAGGAAGAGACCGAGACCGATCTCTTCGGCGAGCAATCGGTGCTGTGCGGCGGCCTCACCGAGCTAATCCGCGCCGGGTTCGAGACCCTCGTCGCGGCCGGCTATGCGCCCGAGATGGCGTATTTCGAGTGCGTACACGAAGTGAAGCTGATCGTCGACCTGATTTACGAGGGCGGCATCTCCAACATGCGCTACTCGATCAGCAACACGGCGGAATACGGCGACATGACGCGCGGCAAGAAAGTGGTCGGCCCCGAATCGCGCGCCGCGATGAAGCAGATCCTCGCTGACATCCAGTCAGGCAAGTTCGCCAACGAGTGGATCGCCGAGTATCGCGCCGGGCTGCCCAACTTCAAGCGGATGCGCAAGGAAGGCGAGAGCCATCAGCTCGAGGAGGTCGGCCGCAAGCTGCGCTCCTTCATGCCGTGGCTCGCGAGCGATCGGCTTGTCGACAAGTCAAGGAACTAGTCGCCTTGGCTGACAATCACCCGACTCTCAGGCCGGCGCCGAATCGGTTCCTCGCATTTATCGCGCGCCTGGTGCACATCGCGGCCGAAGGCGTCGCCATTTCGATGGCGGTGCTCGCGCTTGGATTGATCCTGCTCGCGTTCGGACTGACCATCATCGGCGGCGCCGTGATCATCTTCGCGATCGCGGTCGCGATGTTCTTTCGCGATCCCGAGCGCTTCCCCGCATCGACCCAAGGCGTGATCATCTCCGGCGCCGACGGCAAGGTCACCGATATCTCCGAGGCTGCGATACCGGGCAGCGGCGCGCGCAACTACAAGCGCGTGTCGGTCTTCATGTCGCCGCTCAACGTGCACGTCAATCGCGCACCGATTGGCGGCGAGGTCATCGGCGTCGAGCATACGCCGGGAGAATTCCGCGCCGCGTTCAGCGACCAAGCCAGCGAGCATAACGAGCGCAACAAAATCCTGATGCGCGACGGCGCGGGCCGCGTTCATGCGATGGTCCAGGTCGCCGGCTACCTCGCACGGCGAATCGTGTGCCGCCTGCGCTCGCATGATAGGATCCAGCCAGGCCAGCGCATCGGCCTGATTATGTTCGGCAGCCGCGTCGATCACTTCATCCCGCCCGAATACCACGTGACAGTGAGTCTCGGTCAGCGCGTGCGCGCCGGCCGCTCCGTCATCGGAGAACTCGAGCAGTGAGCCAGCGCGTGCGCCGCACTCGCGCGGATCGCTCGCGGATGCATCTGATTTCGGGGCGAATCCGCGCCGAGCGGATGGCCGATCCGCTGCGGCGCGGCATCTTTCTCGTTCCGGCGACGATCACCTCGCTCGGATTGCTGTCGGGTTTCTACTCGATGGTGTCGGCGGTCAACGGGCATTTTGAGCTCGCCGCCGTCATGATCATCCTGGCGTTTTTCTGCGACGGCCTCGACGGCCGTGTTGCGCGCATCTCGAAAACCTCCAGCCAGTTCGGCGTCGAGTATGACAGCCTGTGCGACGTGGTCGCGTTCGGCGCGGCGCCCGCGATGCTTTCCTACGTGTGGGCGCTCAAGACCATCGGCTCGTTCGGCGTCGCGGTCTCGGGATTGTTCCTGCTGTGCGGCGCGCTCAGGCTGGCGCGTTTCAACGTGCAGACTGCGACGCTCGACAAGCGCCGCTTCGTGGGCCTGCCGATCCCGGGCGCCGCGCTGCTCATCGCAACGACTGCGCTCGCCTACAGCTATTTCGAATTCGAATCGCCGCGCGCGCTCTGTTTCGTGATGGTGCCGATAACGCTAGCGCTCGCGTGGCTGATGATTTCGCGCGTGCCCTATCCCAGCTTCAAGAGCATGCAGCTCGACAAGCGCGCACGCGTCGAGCTGGTTATCGCGATCATCGTCGCAGTCGCCGCGTTGTTCGCGATCCCACAAATGACAGCCTTCGTATTGGGCGCAGCCTACGTCCTGTCAGGCCCCTACCTGATGCTGAGAGGCGAACACCTGAGCGCAAAGTTCTCCGTCCTGCACGCAGTCCCCGCCGAAAAGGCGGAATCCTAAGTCGCAGTCGAACGCGACCGCCATCCACCAAATCACTCATCCAGCTCGATCGGCCGGTCTCTATTCCGTCATCCTGAGAGTCCGCGAAGAAATGTCTTGGCCGCCCATCTCGATCAATTGGCTGCCATCCAATCTGTCATCTTGAGCGGAGTCATGCCGGAGTCGAAAGATCTCGGAGGCCCCGAACGGGCCGGTACCGGTAAGCGCGCGAAGCACTTTCCTTATTTCCTGATGAAGCGCCATACCACGAATGAGGAGCGCGCTTATCGCGCTTTTAAAGTCGTTAACTAGTTGAGAGCGGTGAGGAAAAGATCCCAGTTGTGTAAAACTAATCGCCGTTGTAACTTCTTGCGATTAGCTTTGATTGAAAGGGAATAGATAAGTGATGGGTGCACCTTCGGGGCATCAGGAATCGACTGACTCGGCTCAGTCTGCGCAATTTGCTCTTTGGCTGGTCCTAATCCTCACCTTCTGTATCGCAGCACCGACCTTCGCGAACGCCAACACCATCACCGTCGATGAGGCCGGGGAGCCCTTCCTCTTCTTTGGCCGATGCTCGATTCGGCGCGCGATCGAAAACCACAACGCCAAGGGTCAGCCGAACAAGCAATGCGCCTCGGGCAGCGGCAACGACATCATCGATTTGCCGCTCAACGCGACGGTTACCAGTCCGCTTCCAACGATCGAAGGGACTCTAACTATCGAACCAGGACACGGCAGAGGCTTGCAGTGTACAGGTATCGAAGGAGCGGCGTACGTAACGGTCGCCAGCGGAGCGAATCTGACTCTGTGGGGAGTAGGGCTAACAACCAACGGCAGTAATTCGTCGAGTGTCATCAACAATTCCGGGACGCTGACAATAAAGCCGTGGGCGGGAAAGAGCTGCGGTTATTCAAATGAGAAACGCGGCAGTGTCCCTTTCTCGGGTGGAATCATCACCAACCGGCCCGGCGCTACCACGACGATCTCGGGCGGGGCGAACCTGGTGAACAGCAGCTTGTCGGGTAATGGTCCGCTCAACGAAGGTGGCGCGATCGATATCCAGGGCGGCACCGTCAATATCAACGATCAGACCGCCGAGCTGCCGATCAGGTTTACCGACGACAGCGCAACCAACGGCGGCGCGATCTTCGTCGCACCCAACGCGCGGCTCAATATCGCCTCGAACAACTTTACGTTTCTCAACAACAGCGCGACCTCCGGCGCAGCGATTTACAATTCCGGCGGCACGGTGACAATTGGCCCGGGCACCAATCGTCCACCGACGGTCGATCGTTCGATCGCCTATAACTCCGCGAGTAACGGCGGCGCGATATACAATCGCAGCGGGCAAGTGACTATCGATGGAGTTCAGATCTTCAACAATACGGCGCATAGCAATGGGGGCGCGATTTTCGTAACCGACAATCTGGGCAACCAGCTTCCAACCACCATCACGCGGACCTACTTCCACGACAACGCTGCCAGCGGCAACGGCGCCGTCATCTACCTCTCCAGCAACGCGATCTTGAACGCCTCAGGCGATACTTTCACCAGCGATCGCGCCCTCCAGCGCGGCGCAACCTATGTCGATACTGGCAGTCAGATGAAAGTCGTCAACTGCACCTTTCTCGGCGGAAGCCCAAACCCCGAAGGAATTACCGTTGGCAGCGGCGCAGCAGAAGTCGTCTTCTCGACCATCGCGGCGTCAAATCTCCTCGGCAGCGCCTCATCAATTCGACTGAGTAATAGCTTGTTGCAATCAGTATCGTGCAACCAGGCCGTGGTTGACGACGGCCTCAACCTGCAGAGCGCAAGCGCGCTCTGCCCACCCAGCATCCCCGATATGGTCCCCGCCCTGGTTCTCACGCTCGCAAACCACGGCGGACTGACGCCGACGATCGCGCTGAGCAACGGCAGTCCCGCAATCGATGCGATCCCCGTCGGGGACTGTATCGATCAGGAAGGCAACAAAGTCACCGTCGATCAACGCGGGTTTGGCCGTCCCGCTGGTCCAGCCTGCGACATCGGCGCATTCGAGTTCGGCGCCGTACCAGTTCCCTAGCTCAGAGGCGATCGCAGGAATATCACGCCCGGCCTCTTGGTTCGTTACTGGAACTTCGGCTATCGAGATCGCGCTGGAGTCCTCCGAACTTGTTCGTTCAACCTGGAGGCTGCGTGCTCGGGGCGCACGTGGTCACATTTCCGGCACTGACGCAGTCCTTCTGCTGGTTCGAGCCCCAAAACTCCGTACCGTGCACTCGATCGTTCGTTGCCTTTTTGAACATCTGGCCGTAATTGGGATCACTTGCGGATTGGCTGGTGCATCCCGCGGAGAAGAGCGCTAGCCCGACGGCGATCACAAACAGCAACTTCATTCCTACTTTCCCCTTTTGGTGAATTCGCCTTAAAAATAGTTTACGTCGGTCAGTTTGCATAGCCCTACCTGGCTGTCGAGTCGCTTGCATTCCTGGGCCGACTCCAGTCGCTCCGGCGCCGTCGATCTGCAATTGCATCGAGAACCACCAGACCCTCAATACGAGTAGACCCGCCCCCGAGACGCGATTACGCGATCTACCCTGACATCTAACGCCGTTACGTTCCGCCGCCTTGACTGAGATTCCTGTGACCGCTTATCCCGGGAACACTGGATCATCGGCCAGCCTTCGGCGCTGAGATTTGCCCATAACAACTCGTCGGAAAATGCACTAGCGCTCGCTTTACAAGGCAATCGCATATGACTAGCTTGTAGAATCTTCTTTCAGTAACTTTTGCTTGTCTAACTGTACGATTCGTGGGGGAGACGATCGGGAATGGCGCCGTATAAGAAGTCCCTGGTTCCTGGCTTTCTGCTGTTCGCTTTCGCCGCGATTGCGCTCAACAGCCGCACGGCCACGCCCGCGCGCGGCGCGACGCTGTCGGCCGTTCTCATGACAAGCGCCGCCACGATGTGCCCCACTCCGGTCGCGACCTCGACCTGCTCGGTGCCGGTCGGAACGCCAACCATCAGCGCGATCAACTTCTCCCCGGCAAATCCAACCGTCAGCAATCCGCCCAGCACCGGCACCAAGGCCAAGGCCGCTACGATCACCGTCCAACTCACAGCCTTTGACACGACGGGCAAACAGATCTCGCCGAGCCGCACCCGCCCGATCGAGGTGATGGTATTCGGCGCACCTGCGGGTGCGGTGTTGCCCACTTCCCAGAAGATCACGTCCGGATCGACCGCATCCTTCAGATACAGCGGCGCGTACCTGGCCAACGACCTCGTACTCGAGGCCTGGATCAAGAATCCCAAGCCCTCGCAGACGCTCGGGGTTTATTCGCTCGGCTCGACGCTGATCCTGCGCACAAATCGTCAATCGCCCAGCAGTTGCACCTATCAGAGCACGAGCTACCCGATGAACACCGATTGCCCCGCCGGAACAATCCCCGGCGATTGTCCGAATATGACATCGGGCGCCGGTATTCGGATTTCCGCCGCCGTCGGCAAGCTGAGGGTGCGATCGCTGACTTCGAAATTTCATCAATATACGGTGGATACCGGTTCACTCGGGACGCTGGTGCCGCAAGACCAAGTTCCATCGGCGAACCCAAGTCCCGGTGAAGGAATGGTGGTCGGCCCCGGCGGCCCGGGAATCAGGTACTACGACAGCAATGGCGGAACCTGTTACCAAGGCCAGTATTGGCTCGCACCGATGACATTCGGCCTGGCGAGCAAGGGCGATAAGATGACCAGCCAGGTCTCAACCCATCCGATCAGGATCCTTGTTGTTCCGGACAGTCATCCGCTTAACTACATGGGCGTTGGCTTCGATCGCAACGCCACCACCACGGGCGATTACTTTGATTCGCCTGCTGACAATGCGTTTCTGAATCTAACCAATACGAAGAATGGCTCTGACATCAGCCCAGGATACAATATCACCCCGACGCAGATCAGGCTCGGCATTACTTCGGACTCAGGATTCGACACGGACGCGCTCACACCTAATCAATGCGTCGGCGGCGACTACGTGACCGCCCCGGGATGCATCAGCTTTCCGGCCTTGGCGCCCGGCGGCGTCTTCTGCGGCACAGTGCTGATGGACACCGGCATCGGCGACATGTTCATCAATATCGGCAGCAGTTCATGGCCCAAGGGCTATTGCCAGGGCGGCTTGGTCCCCGATGACACCCAGGTCCAGATTAACTCCGGGACTGACACGAGTTCGCCTGCCTGTTACAGCTACGCGGTGAACAACAGCAATCCGTCACCGGCCCCGACTCCAGTCACTCCGGCGCCGTCGATCAGCAATTGCATCGAGAACCACCAGGACGAGACCAGCATGTTCGTGAACACGGGCCGTCATCCGCTCTCATGGTTCACGTATCTCTTCGATGCAACCTGCGGCCAGGTCGGCTTCATGCCCAACGCCCAATACGAGCAGACCTGCCCCTGAAAGGTGATTACGCGACGCGGTAACGATGCATCGCAAAATCTTAAATTCTCACCGCAAAGGCACGAAGGGCACCAAGATCAAATTCCCTTACCTTCGTGCCCTTAGTGCCTTTGCGGTGATCTTTTTGCTGCCTTGACTGAGATTCCCCCGACCGCCTAGAATCAATCT
>DATJMX010000079.1 GCA_035508495.1 Candidatus Binataceae bacterium | reverse complement strand
GATAAATACTACTCAAGCGACTCAGAGTTATAACCAGTCGCTCTCACAGGTCACGACCCTGGCGCAGCAAATTATCGCGCCAACTTCGGGAAATGATCTGACTTCATCGCTGCAAAGCCTGTTCAACGCATTTACCAATCTGTCAGCGACGCCACAGGATCCCACGGTCCGCGCGACCGTCATCAATGCGGCCTCCAATTTTGCCCAGCTGGCGCAATCAACATCGACGAGCCTTCAAAGTACCGCCAGCAACGAGCTTTCGCAGTTGCCGACTCTCGTCCAACAGGTCAACGAGATCAGCGGACAGATCGCGACGCTTAATGGCCAGATCGGAGCGGCACAGGCCGGCGACCAAGCGGCGGCCGCGCTCCAGGATCAACGCGACGGTCTGGTTAACCAGCTGGCCACTCTTATCGGCGCGGGCGCGGATTCGAATGGCAACGTTTCGGTCGGCGGCGTTCCGCTGGTCGAGGGCGGCAACGCGCTGCCGCTGTCGACAACCGGCGCCGGGACCTCGATTCAACTGCAGGTTAGTTTACCCGCTGGGACCCTGCCGATTCAGATGGATCAGGTGGGTGGGCAAATTGGAGGCGTCCTCGCCGGCGCTTCGGCGGTGACCAACCTGATGAGCCAGGTAAATAACTTTGCGACTGCCGCGGCGGATGCGTTCAATCAGCAGAGCCAGGCCGGTTTTGGCCTTGACGGATCGACGAACAATGCGATTTTCGTGGTTGGCGGCGCCAACAATCCAATCGCGATCAATCCCGCGCTTACCGTTCAGAACCTGCCGGCGGCTGCGAGCGCCGCCGGTGTTCCGGGTGACGGCTCGAATGCGACCGCGCTGGCCGCCTTGGCCAACAATCCGAACCTGATTGGATCATTTCCTAACCAGACTCTAGGTCAGGCGTATACGCAGATCGAAAGCAACTTCGGCATCACCGTGCAGAACGCGACCAACAGCGAGCAACAGGCCTCGTCGTCGTTGCAGTCGCTCACGTCGCTGAAGGGCTCGATCACCGGCGTATCGATCAACGATCAACTGACTAATCTGGTTGAGTATCAGAACATGTTGCAAGCGACCGGCCGCGCCGTGCAGGCAGCCAATGATATGACCACGTTCCTTATCCAGGAGCTTAATCAGTGAGTATTCCGGATATTTCACTTTTCAGTCAGCTCTCATCGTCGCTGGATGATACACTGTCGAATATCCAGACTGTGGAACAGCAGCTGGGGACCGGCAAGAGTGTGATCGAGCCTTCGGATAATCCGGTCGCATACGCCGGCGCGCAGTTGCTCACCACTCAGCAATCGGCGGTAAACAACGATCTCTCGCTCGCGCAACAGAGCCAGGGGCGTCTGACTACTCTCGACAACACACTTGCGACGGTTACTAACGAGATCGATGCGGCCTCGGCGACTGCAACACAGGGTGCGGACGGCAGCTTATCCACGGCCCAGATGCAAACGCTTGCGACGCAGGCGCAATCAATTTTGACCCAGGTGATCGGCGCTGGAAATACTCAATATGAGGGCGCCTATCTGTTCGCCGGAAGCCAGGTGCTAACGCCTCCATACAATGCGACCGGCACTTATGCGGGTGACAGCGCTACCAACTCGGTTACGTTCAGTGACGGCACCCAGGTTCAGATGAGCTTCGACGGCCAGTCGGTTTTCGGCGACAATACCAATGGCCTTATCAGCGCGCTCACTTCGCTGGTCAGCAATCTGAACAGCGGAAACCATGCCGGCGTGTCGGCGACGCTGCCGCAACTTCAAACGGCGCTTCAGACCTTAGCCGAGACGCGCAGTTCGATCGGGTCGAATCTGGATACATTGTCGAACGTGGTGACCAATTCGAACAACAAGATCGTCACGTATCAAACAACCGAATCGAACCTCGTTGATGCCGACGTGGCCCAGGAAGCGATGCAGGAGCAGGAAACGACGCTCCAGCAGCAAGCGCTGGTGCAGCTCGGTTCGACGCTCGGCAAGATTCCGCTGCTCAATATCCTGGCCTGATGCGATTACGGTATCGATACTAGCCGCCGGCGTGCCGTTGCGACTCCTGGCTTCCGATCACCTGCGGCTTGAGAAATTTGCCCGCGCGATGCTCGACGAGGACGATTCCGCAATTGGGCGGCACATGCGCGTCGTCCCAGCGGCCGGTCATATATGCCCACATCGAGACCATCACGCCGCCATGGCTGACGACCACCACGTCGTCATCAGGAAAGCGCGCGGCCAGCTCATCGAGAATCGGTCCGACGCGATCGCGCACATGCTCGTAAGATTCGCCGCCGGGCGGAATCCAGGTCCATGGCCGTGCGTGGTCGTAACCTTCGGCTTCGAAGATGGATTCGTACGGCTTGCCCGCGAACTCGCCGGTTTCGCGCTCGTGGAGTCCAGCGCGGATCTCGAAAGGCAGCCCAAGCGCCTCGGCGATGATCGCGCCGGTGTCGCGCGCGCGAACGTACGGGCTCGCGATCACGATGCGCGGGTTCGAGATCGATTGCACAAGATCCGCGGCCGCGCGAGCCTGACGCCGGCCGAGCTCCGTCAGCGGCAGCGTGATCGGCGTCGTGGTGAAGATGCGCGTGACATTTCCTTCACTCTCGCCATGACGCACCAATACTAATTTCCCCATAACCGTGTCCTGTTGTGATTGAGCGCTGTGCGCGCCCAACTGAATATTCTGATCGCAAGCGAAGCTTGATGCCACGATCAACCGGAGGTTGCGCAACTCGACTCAGGATGGCGGCCGTCTCGCCGCGGCGCGCATTTTCTGAATCATCGCCTGCGTCGATGCAGTGTCATTGACGTGCGGATACGGCTCGGCCGGAACCGCAACCTCGAGAAAGTTGCACAAAGGCTCCCATCCGTGGCGCGCTTCGAACACCAGGAGCTGCGCCGGATCGATCGCATCGCGCACTTGTTGGTTGTGGCGATGAAAAACATTGATTGCATGATCGCGATCTTCGAAGCGATCTTCGAAAGTGTCGCTCAGGATCGCCTTGCGCACCATTTCGTTCTGCAGCTTGACGAGCGGCGGCGCATCGCCGCGGGCCGGATTTTTCATGGGTTGGTAGATCGTTTCGGTCATGCTCTTGTACCACGAGTCCGCGCTGCGCAATGACAGGATCACTTTGGCATCGGGAAAGTGCGAGGCCAGCTCGCGCCAATAGCGCGCCGCCGGCCAATCCACCGCGGCGCTGAAATCCTCGAACATCGAATCCCAATCGATTTCCTGGCCGAAGGCGACCGCGTGCCAGGCCGCGACGTGATGGGGGCGCGGAAATACTTCCATCATGTGATAGCAGGGGCTGAAGCCGAGCTTCTCGAGCGCATACTTGAGTGACAGCGTACCCGTGCGGCCGAATCCGGCACCGATTACTCTGAGCGGCATGTGCGATTCTCCGGCGGATGACTCGTACGAATTCAGCCATAGCAATCGCAGTATCGGCAGGACAATCCCCTTCGCGGAGTTCGATAGACAATCAAGCGCAGAGCGAGCGATACTCGCGCGTAGTCCGAAAATCGATTGAGCTCCGGAGCAACGAAAATGGACAAACCGAAAATCGCACTTCATGATCCTGACGCATTGGTGCAGTCCGAATGGCTCGCCGCTCACCTGGGCGATCCGGAGCTCCGGATCTTCGATTGCACGACTCATCTGCGTCAGGCCGAGGCCGGGACGAACGCGCCCTATGCGATCGTCAGCGGGCGCGCCGACTACGACGTCGCGCACATTCCCGGTGCGGGCTTTCTGGATTTGCAGGGCGAGTTGTCGGACAACAGCGTGAAGCTGCGCTTCATGCTTCCGAGCGCGGAGCAATTCGCGGCGGCGATGTCGCGCCACGGCGTAGGCGACGGATCGAAAGTCATCCTGTATAGCGCCGGCGCAATGATGTGGGCGACGCGGGTGTGGTGGATGCTTCGCGAGTTCGGATTCAAGAACGTGGCGGTACTCGATGGCGGATGGGAAAAGTGGAAGGCCGAAGGCCGGCCGGTTTCGTCGGAGCCTTGCCGCTATGCGCCCGCGCAATTCACCGCGCGCCCTGCCGCCGGGATGTTCGTCGGCAAGGAACGAGTCCGAGCGGCCATTGACGAACCCAACACCGTTACGATCAACGCGCTGCCCGCCGAGATGCACAGCGGCAAAGGTCCTGCGCACTATGGCCGCCCCGGAAGGGTTCCGGGGAGTGTCAATGTTCCGTATGCGGCTCTGATCGATCGTCAAAGCAGGGCGCTGGCGCCCCTCGATGAGATTGCGGCGAAGTTCAAAGCCGCGGGCGTGGAAAAATCCAAGAACGTGATTTGCTACTGCGGCGGCGGAATCGCCGCCAGCCTCGACCTATTCGTCCTGCATCAGTTGGGCTTCGAGAATCTCAGTCTGTATGACGCCTCGATGAGCGAGTGGGCTAACGACAAAACACTGCCGTTGGAAACCGACTGACAGCTTCACAATTCCCCAAGGTCCGTTGAGAGCTCCGTGGCCGGTGTGCGAGCATCGATCAAGGAGATGGAGCGTGGCGAACGGACAGTGGGAATTCTGGATCGATCGCGGCGGCACGTTCACCGATATCGTCGCGCGCCGGCCGGACGGGACGCTGGTCACGCATAAACTGCTGTCGGATAACCCCGAGCAGTATCGCGATGCGGCGGTCGCCGGTATCCGCTATCTGCTGGGCGTGCCGCCGGGCGCGCCGATTCCGGCTGACCAAATCGGCGCCGTGAAGATGGGCACGACGGTCGCCACCAACGCGCTCCTCGAGCGCCAGGGCGAGCGAACCGTGCTCGTGATCACGCAGGGCTTCGGCGATGCGTTGCGGATCGGGTATCAGAATCGGCCACGCATCTTCGATCGCCATATCGTGCTGCCCGAGCTGCTGTATGCGCGGGTCATCGAAGCGGATGAACGGATCGGAGCGCATGGCGAGATCGTCCGGCCGCTCGACCAGGCAGCGCTCGAGGCGGGGCTGCGCGCCGCGTTCGATGACGGGCTGCGCGCGTGCGCGATCGTGCTGATGCACGGCTATCGGCATACGGCGCACGAGCGCGCCGCCGCGGAGCTCGCGCGCGCGATCGGCTTCACGCAAGTTTCGGTCTCGCACGAAGTCAGTCCGCTAATGAAGCTCGTCGCGCGCGGCGACACCACCGTCGTTGATGCGTATCTCTCGCCGATCCTGCGCCGCTACGTCGAGCAGGTAGCGTCGGAGATTCCGCAAACCGAGCTTCTCTTCATGCAAAGCAACGGCGGGCTGACCGACGCGTGGCGCTTCCAGGGCAAGGACGCGATCCTCTCCGGACCGGCGGGCGGTATCGTCGGCATGGCCCGCACCAGCAGTCAGGCCGGTTTCGACCGCGTTATCGGCTTCGACATGGGCGGCACATCGACCGACGTCTCGCACTACGCAGGCGAATACGAGCGCGAATTCGAAACGCTGGTGGCGGGAGTGCGGATGCGCGCGCCGATGATGAGCATCCACACGGTAGCCGCCGGTGGCGGCTCGATTCTGCATTTCGATGGCGCGCGGCTTCGCGTCGGTCCCGACTCAGCAGGAGCTAATCCCGGCCCGGCCTGCTATCGGCGCGGCGGCCCGCTCGCGATCACCGACGCGAACGTAATGGTGGGCCGAGTGCAGCCGGAATTCTTCCCACACGTCTTTGGACCGCGCGGCGACGAGGCGCTCGACCGCGCGATCGTCGTGCAGCGCTTCTCCGCGTTGGCGCAACAGATCGCGCATTCGACTGGGCGAGCGCAGGCGCCGGAGCAGGTGGCGGCCGGGTTCATCGAGATCGCCGTCGGCAACATGGCCGAGGCGATCAAGCGAATTTCGGTGCAGCGTGGACACGATGTCACGAAGTACACGCTCGCAGTGTTCGGCGGTGCCGGCGGCCAGCATGCTTGTGCCGTGGCTGACGCGCTCGGGATGACGACGGTGCTCGCGCATCCGCTGGCTGGAGTGCTCTCCGCATACGGTATGGGACTGGCCGAGCAAGCGGCGATGCGCGAGGTCACGATCGAGCGTCCGCTCGCGCCGGAAACGGAGGCGGAGCTTCGCACCCAGCTTGACACGGTGGCGGAGCGGGCCGAATCCGCGCTCGTGGAGCAGGGTGTGCGGCAGGATCAGATTTGGCTGATGCGCCGCATCCATCTGAAATATGAAGGAACCGACACTTCACTGCCGGTGACCTTCGGAGCGATCGAGGCGATGCGCGCGCAGTTCGAGGCCGACTATCGGCAGCGCTTTTCGTTTTTGATGCGCGATCGCCGGCTCATCGTTGAGACGATATCGGTCGAGGCTAGGGGCGGTGGCGACGCGACGTCCGAGGCATGGGTCGCCGAGCGGCCGCCGCGCTCGGGCGATCTGCGGGCGGCGGCCACCGTGCAGGCGTACTTCGATGGCAGATGGAATGCCACGCCGCTTTTCCGTCGCGATGATACGCGGCCCGGAGATCGTATCGATGGTCCCGCGATCATCGCCGAAGCGAACGCGACCACTGTCGTCGAGCCCGGATGGCAAGCCGAGGTCACGGTGCTCGACCATCTGGTATTGCGGCGCGTAGTGCCGCGAACCGCGCGGCGCGCAATCGGCACGAGTGTCGACCCCGTGATGCTCGAAGTCTTTAACAACCTGTTTATGTCGATTGCGGAGCAGATGGGGCTACGGCTCCAGAACACCGCCTACTCGGTGAATATCAAGGAGCGGCTCGATTTCTCGTGCGCGTTGTTCAACGCTGAAGGCAACCTGATCGCGAACGCGCCGCACATGCCGGTTCATCTCGGTAGCATGAGCGAGTCGATCAAAACCGTGATGCGGGAGAATGCGGGCCGCATGTTCGCCGGCGATGCGTTCGTAATCAACGACCCGTACCACGGCGGCACGCATCTGCCGGACGTTACCGTTATCACGCCCGTATTTGATCGCGCGGGCCGCGAGATCCTGTTCTATGTTGGCTCGCGCGGGCATCATGCCGACATCGGCGGAATCACTCCGGGCTCGATGCCGCCGTTCTCGCGCTCGCTCGATGACGAAGGGGTGCGCTTCATCAACTTCCGGCTGATCGAGGGGCAGGGCGTCGATCGGCCTGGCCGCATACACGAGGACGAGCTGACGCGGTTGCTGACTGGCGGACTGCATCCTGCTCGCAATCCGGCGCAGAATGTCGCCGACCTGCGTGCGCAGGTCGCAGCCAACGAGAAGGGGCGCGAGGAGCTGCTCAAGATGGTCGAGCATTTCGGGCTCGCCGTCGTGCAGGCCTACATGCGCCATGTGCAGGCGAACGCTGAGGAATCGGTGCGGCGCGTGATCACACGGCTGCGCGACGGCGCTTACGACCTGCCGCTCGACAACGGAGCAGTGATCCGCGTGAAGATTCGCGTCGATCGCGAGCGCCGCGCCGCTACCATCGACTTCACCGGCACCTCGCCGCAGCTATCGAATAACTTCAACGCGCCGAGCGCGGTAAGCGTGGCCGCCGTCCTCTACGTGTTCCGCACGCTGGTGGACGACGCGATCCCGCTGAACGGCGGATGTCTTAAGCCGCTCGAGATCGTTATCCCGCCAGGCTCGATGTTGAGTCCGGATTATCCGGCCGCCGTCGTGGCCGGCAATGTCGAAACGTCGTCGTGTATCACCAATGCCCTCTATGGCGCGCTCGGCGTGATGGCTTCGGCACAGGGCACGATGAATAACTTCACGTTCGGCAACGATCGATATCAATACTACGAAACGATCGCCGGTGGCTCCGGTGCCGGACTGGCCGACCCGCAGGATCCGGATAGCGGCTTCCCCGGCACCGACGTCGTGCAAACGCATATGACGAATTCACGGCTGACGGATCCCGAAATACTCGAGTTCCGCTTCCCAGTGCGCCTCGAGAGTTATGCGATCCGTGACGGGTCGGGAGGTGGTGGGCGATGGCGGGGCGGCAACGGCGGAACGCGGCGAATCCGATTCCTCGAGCCGATGACCGCGTCGATTCTCGCCAATAACCGCTCAACCGCACCATTCGGTATGGCCGGCGGCGAATCCGGGGATTCGGGCCGCAACTGGATCGAGCGCAGCGGTGGCAGCCGCGAAGAACTTTCGTATATCGGGTCGGTATCGATGCAGCCGGGTGATGTCTTTGTCATCGAGACGCCCGGCGGCGGCGGGTATGGCAGCGCCGAATGAGAAACGCCACAATTTGTGAGCAAGGACCGCGGGAGAGAGATGAGGGCGGTTGTGGGGGGTGCCGCAACCGCCCTCGATTAGACCAGGATAGGTGTTCGTAGGGTTTGTCTATCCGGGCCCGGAACGAGGTTCTGAACCGCTGCTGAATGGGAATTGCGGTCCGCGACTCGGGGCTGCGAGAAGAACCCCGGGAATCTCGCGGAGGCGAACCTCGATCCCTTTACATCCTGAAAGGCGTTCCATTTGTTTGATCAGATCTCGATCCATCCGTGACGAAGCGTGAAGCGGGTGACCGGTTTGAACCGGCCACCCTGCTCCATCAGATTTCGTAGGTCAGCGTGAACTCGAGCAGGTTCGTGCGCTGCGAACGGCTGTACAGGAACGGGTCCGTGTTACGACCGCTGCGGCCGAGGAACCAGATCGTATTCGCGCCCATCAGCACATTGCGCGAGTAACGGTAGGTGTTGCTCGATGCGAGCGCGCCGACGTTATCGTCGATGTCCCACTGGAACACGTTGCCCGACGTGAGCTGACCGTTCATCAGCCAGTTGACGGCCGATAGGAAGAAGAAGTTCCCATCTTCGCGCAACTTGCCCCCGGTCGGAAACGCGGTCGCGTTGGTCGGACGATCCGGGAACCAGGTGTTGACATACTGCGCGGTCAGGAACGTGTGCTGCTTCGAGATCCAGGGGATGTAGGTCGGACGGTCGCCGGCGATGATGAAGCGCGCGCGCTCCGAATTGACCGAGCCCAACGGGCTCGTCGTGGTTCCTACGTCGCCGTAGCTCGGTTCCCACAGGACGTCATAACGGTACACGATGTCGGTCAGCGCCTTGTCGTAGTATGTACCGGTCAAGCCGAAGAAATTGTTGCGGCGCCAGTCGGTCTCTGAAGTGACCGCGAAGGTACCCGATTTCGGCACACCGGGCAGCGGCTGGCCGAACTGGTAGGCCCCAGGAATATAGAACTCGCCCGGAGCAATTTTGATAACCGTGGCCGGGTTGATACCCGCGGCGTTCGCGCCTAGAGCCTGGACCGCCTGCGTGGCTGTGCAGCTCCCGCAGTTAACGTTGAGGTTATCGTCGCGATACTCGTACAGGTAGATGAAACTCGCCTGGAGACCGTCACCGATCGGCAGCAGCGAAGAGGCGCGGAAGCCGAACTCGCTGTTCTCCAGCGAACGGCTCGGCATCTTGCTCATGTTCAGATACGGATTGCCCGTATCGGTCGCGAGGTCGACGAAGTTAAAGCCGGGAAACAACAGCATGCCGCCGCCACCCGAGCCGGCGTAGCCGAGGTTGGCGTTGCCGAGATACTGAGCGCGATAGGGCTGGCCGTTCTGATTGTAGAGCGTGCCGCCCAGCGTCAGCGTCGATGGCACGACCCAGGGGTTGCGGGAGTCTTCTTGAACGTTAATTGCAGGACCGTTCTGCGCCTGGAGATCGCCCGGGATGATGAATGCTTCAACTTCGTTATTCGCCGTCTTCAGGAAGTCGGGCAGGATGTAGTTGAACTTGATCATCTGCACGTTGGTGCGCTGGTCTTCGGGCGATTCCGCACCATAAACACCGTGCCAGGTGGCATTGACGATGTTGGTAACTTCGGTACCTGACAGCGCGTCAGCTTCCGACCAGATGATTTGCTGCTTGCCGATACGGGCGGAGAAATTATCGGTGAAATTGAGCTGCGCATAGTATTCGCGCAGGTCGTTCTTGAAATATTCCTGCTGGAGTTCCGAGTGCGTGTAGTTGCTGAAGTCGCGATTGGTCTCCGCGGTACCCTTGTTCTTCAACGTTCCTTCGGCGTCGTACCAGGGCCGATAGAAAGCGAAGAAGTCGGCGTCCTTCAGAATCAACGTGTCGAAGCGGCCGAGCAGCTTATAGTTCTTGACCATGTGGTAATCGGGACGGATGTCGGCGAGTTGCCGCATCTCGTTCAGATCCCAATGGTTGAAGTCGAAGCTGCCGCCAGTCTCCGTCGCCGCAACGCCGGGTATTACCGAGACGGTGCCGCCAGGACCGGTTACGAAAGTGCTTTGCGTTCCATTGTTGGCGGAGCTGCCTTCGCCCCACTGTCCGCCCTCGCGGGTTTCAAAAAAACCGAAGACCGAAAAATCGCCTTGCGTTATAGTTGCCTTGGCGGTCGACGACCACAAAACCGCTGCTGTGGCAATGGCGGCGATACCCAAGAATCGGGATCGCGCGCCCCACTGCGCTCCGTAACCCTTTGCCATTTGTCTCCTCCCCACGGCGCCCGCATTCAGCTTTAGGCGCCAGGCCTTGTTCCAAGCTGCATGCGCGTAGCCCCACCCCGACCGATTTCGGAAGCAGAAACGCATGCAGGAGCATCAAGGACATGCTCCCAAAGACGAAGGCGAACCATGACGTGGATCGGATGCGATCAATTTGATGGATCATGCCGAATCATAAACAAAGTTAAAGGCGAGTTCAGACTGCCGGGGAAACCAAAGGCCGAAGTTCACCGTCTTTGCTGTAGTAAGACCTGGGTCAACCTGCAGATTTAAAAGAAGCTTCGATATGCAGAATTAGAAACGCTAACTGGCTTTTTGTACGGTCCTTATAGACAAATTCAGCGATTGGATCGCGCTATGTCATTCCGGTACATTCGCAGGCGTAGCAGCAGTCTTTAGTACCTTCGGCGGACATAGCATGAAGTAGTTTTTTGATGGATCAGCAGATCGGCTATTTCCATTCCAGGAGTGGCGCTCGAATAGCATATTCCATAATCGGCGAGGGACCGGCGCTGGTGCAGGCAGGCCCTCGAATCGGGCACCTCACATTCGAATGGGGCGTTCGTCCGGTTAAGCGCTTCTACGAAGCCCTCGGAAGCAAGCTCTCGCTGATCCGTTACGACTCGCTGGGAACCGGCCTTTCCGACTGGGAACGTCCCGATTTTTCAATCGAGTCGGAGCTGCGGATCCTTACGCAACTGATCCAGACTCTCGGTCTGGAGCGGTTTTCGCTCTTTGGCTTCGACGTGGGCGGTCCAACGGCCGTCTCCTATGCCGCGTTGCATCCTGAACAGATAACCAGCCTGGTGCTCTGCGGAACTTACGCCAACGGCAAAGACGCAATCCGCGCCGCCGGAATACCCGAGCCGGTGCGCGGCCTGATACTGGATCACTGGGCCCTCGCCTCGCGCCTTGTCGCCAACATCTGGGCGCCCGAAGCGGATGGAGCAACATACGACGCGCTCTCGTCGCTGATGACACGAGCGTTTAGCGGCGACAACGCGATGAAGCTGACAGATGCGAGCCTTCAACACGATGTCACCGAGCTTCTGGCTCAGCTCAAGGTGCCGGTCACGGTAATTCATCGCGCGCATGATCCCGTGTGCCCCTACGTGGATAGCCGTGAAATGGCGCGCCGTATTCCTGGCAGCCACTTCGTGCCGCTCGAGGGTACCTCGCATTTTCCTTTTTTGGGCAACGTCGATTCGCTGGTCGCGGCGATCGTGCGCGCGATCGGCGACCAGCCGCTCAATGACAATGCCACCGCAAAGACCAACGGCGCGAACGGCGCGAGGAACACCCTGCTGGCCTCCGCCGCGACGAGGCCGGCGCAAAACGGTTCATCCCCTGCGCGAATGCCCTCGGACGATTCATTGCTCAACGTCGTTGGCTCGTGGAACGGCTCTTCTGCGTCTCGCTCCAGTTCCGCCCGTCACGTCATCGTGCGACGCGAGGGAGATTACTGGACGATCGAATCGACGGACGATGTGTTCCGAATCAAAGACAGCCGAGGACTGAATCACCTGGTTCAACTGTTGCGCTATCCGAATCGCGAATTTGCCGCGACTGAACTGGAGGCGCGCATCCAGTCACGAGACGCTTACGCGATCATGCATGAACCCGGCCTCGAAGAATTGGCCCAGGCGGGGCTGCGCGAAGGCGGGCCGGGCGATGCGGGGCCGATGCTCGATGCGCGTGCACAGAAGGAGTATCGCCGCCGGCAGCGTGAGCTCGCGGATGAGCTGGAAGAAGCGAAAAGCGCGGCAAACGAGCGGCGCGCAGCGAGTATCGAGCGCGAGCTCGAGTTTATCTCGCGCGAGCTCGCGCGCGCGGTTGGACTCGGCGGCCGCAACCGCCGATCCGCTTCCGAGATGCATCGGGCGCGGGTCAACGTATCGCGCGCTGTGCGGCGAACGATCGAAAAGATCCGCAGCTACGATCCTGTTATAGCTAATGCACTGACTCTGAGTATCAGACTGGGAGTCACCTGCGTCTATCAGCGCGACCTCGATCCATCGACACTGTTCGAAGTCTGACTACAACTTTGAAATCTCAGTACGTAGCCATGAGCACCATTCATCCAGACCCGTTTCTTTGGTCGCTGATGTCGCGATGATCTTGATTAGTGGCTTCACCTTTCTCGCGTAGTCGATGCAGTGCTCGACCGAAAATGAAATATGGGGCAGCAGGTCAACTTTGTTAAGTATCATTAGATCGGCGGCACGAAACATATGGGGATACTTTAGCGGCTTGTCCTCGCCTTCAGTGACCGACATGATAACCACTTTCTTTCGCTCACCAAGGTCAAATAGCGCCGGACATACAAGATTGCCGACATTCTCGATCATCACCAGCGAGTGCGCCGGAGGATCCAGTTTCCGGAGTGCCTCAGCGACCATCGCGGAATCCAGGTGACACCCATTTCCGGTATTTACCTGGATTACGCGGCATCCCGCCGCATCGATGCGCTCGGCGTCTCGAGTGGTCGCCTGATCGCCTTCGATAACTGAGATTTGATATTCGGCTCCGAGCTCTCCGATGGTTCGCTCGAGAAGAGTTGTCTTGCCCGCTCCAGGGGAACTCATGAGGTTCACTGCACAGATCTCGCGCCCTTCGAACCATAAGCGGTTTCGCTCGGCCAGCCGGTTATTTTTCTCAAGTAAGTCGTGCTCGAGGCGAATCAGCCGTCCTCCTGATGATGATTGATCCGGCTTACTGTGCTGATCTGCCTGCACGTGAAGATCATGATCGTGATCGCCATGCCGATGTTGGTCGCCGGAATGATGATGCGCGCGAGTCGGGTCATAATCGCGCAGCTCGCGGGGGGCTTTCACATCCGTGATCGTGATGTGCGCTTCATCGGAACATCCGCATGTCGAACACATTTAGAGCACCTCGACTTCTTTGACTCTCAGTTCATTGCCGCTGAGCATCTTCAAGTTCGCGCTCCCGCAGGAACAGAGTCCGATAATGTCGGATAATTCGATCTCAGATTGACAACTCAGGCAAGTCGCGCGTCCGGGAATTTCGATGATTTCCAAAGATGCACCCTGAAGCGCCGTGCCCGCCGCGCATACGTCGAAGCAAAATTGCAGCGCCTCCGGTACGACCCCGGATAGCTTGCCGATATGTAAGACGACTCGTGTCACCCTGGCGCCTTCGACCCGTTCCGCGACTGTGGCAATGATGGTCTCGGTGAGCGCGAGTTCGTGCATCGCGAATCCTTTTACTCGAAGATCTGCTGTCGCGCAGCGGCTACGACCACCTGGCCCAGGCTGATTCCGCCGTCGTTGGCTGGAACGCGAGAGTGGGTCAGGACGCGAAACGAGGATTGTTCGAGACCATCGAGCGTCTGCGTCAGTAACAACAGGTTCTGGAATACCCCGCCGCTGAGAGCAACAACATTGATTCCGGTTCGATCACGAATCGCACTGCACGTGTCGACGACGATTCGCGCCACAGCGTTATGAAATCGCGCCGCCATCACCTCGATCGATGCGCCTTGTTTCAGATCATCGACGAGCGCACGGATTATGTCAGTGGAGCGAATAGTAATTACGTCCGCCAAGTTGATTCGGACCGCATAGTGAGATCTTTCTGAACGCGAGGCTAGCTGTTCGAGTTCTACCGCGGCTTGCCCTTCGTAGTTGACTGAATCTCGAATACCGAGAATGGATGCGACGGCATCGAAGAGCCGGCCGGCACTACTGGTCGATGGCGAGTTGATGCGGCCGCGGCCAAGGTTGACGATGTTCTTCCAATTCGCTCGATTGCGCTCGACTACACCCAGCGCCATCGGCAGATCGTCGCCATACGCCGCATCGAGATATGCGGCGGCCATTCGCCATGGCTGCCTGATCGCCGCTGTCCCGCCTGGCATCGGTAACCGTTCGAAGTGCGCGGCTCGCTCATACTTCTCGAGGTCTGCAATCAGGAATTCACTGCCCCAAAGCGTTCCATCGGTTCCATAACCGAGTCCGTCGAAGGCCACCCCAATTACCGGACCAGTCTCTGCGTTGTCGGCGAGACACGACGCGATGTGCGCATGATGATGTTGCACAGCCTCGAGCGTTACGTCGGGAAGCTCGCGCGCATACTTAGTCGACAGGTAGTTGGGATGTAGATCGCAGGCGACGAGCGCGGGCTTTATATCGAAAAGGTTTTTGAAATGGCTAATACCGGTGATGAAGGATTCGAAGGTTTCGAAGTTCTCCAGATCGCCAATATGATGTGAGAGAAACGCATATCTTCCCTTCGCCAGGCAAAATGTATTCTTAAGTTCGGCGCCACATCCGAGGATTGGCCGCCGAATCTCCCATGGCAGCGTCAAAGGTTCCGGAGCATATCCGCGCGAGCGTCGAATCGGCAGCGTCCGGCCGCGTATCGAACGGAGCACGGAATCATCGGTTCGAATGTGGATCGGGCGATCATGCGTCAAATGGAAATCGGCGATAGCCGATAGCCGCCGCTGCCCTTCACTATCAATGAAAGCAATCGGCTCGTCCGACAGGTTACCGCTGGTGAGCACGAAAGGGGTTTTCAATTCTCGACTCAGAAGATGATGCAGCGGCGTGTAGGGCAGCATCAGTCCAACGAACTGGTTCCCGCGGCAGATCGAAGAGGCGAGTGCCGTGCTGGTGTGACGGCTCAGCAAAACGATCGGGCGGCGGCAATTCAACAGGAGTTCGGCTTGGTCGCGATCTATGCTGGCAAGTTGCCGCGCCGCGCCGAGATCCGGAACCATCACGGCGAAAGGCTTGTCTTCGCGATGCTTGCGCGCGCGCAGCGTTGCGACTGCTGACTCATCGCTCGCCAGCGCTGCCAGGTGGTAGCCTCCCAAGCCCTTTATCGCCACGATCCTGCCCTGGCGCAGCAGCGACGCGGTGCGGCGAATAGGATCGCCCGGCTTTTCATTCCCGCTTCGATCGAACAGCCGCAAACTCGGACCGCATGCCGGACAGCAGATTGGTTGTGCATGAAACCGGCGATCCGCGGGATCGTTGTATTCACGTTCGCACGCGGAGCACATCTTGAATCCGGCCATGCTCGTCAGAGCGCGATCGTAGGGAACGCCGCGAACAATCGTGAAGCGCGGCCCGCAATTGGTGCAGTTCGTGAAAGCGTAGCGATAACGACGATCGTTCGGATCGAACACCTCGCGCAAACACTCGTCACAGGTTGAGATATCGGGACAGACCAGAGCTTCGCGCTGACCCGCGGCATCGCTACCAAGGATTTCGAATCGCTGCCTGCCTTCTGCGGGAATCGATTCCGCGGTGATCCTTTCAATCACTGCCAGCGGCGGCGCCTCACGGCGCAGCGCCATCACGAAGTCCTCGAGGCTCGCGCGACTACCTTCAATCTTAATCAGGACTCCCGATGTGTCATTGGCCACGGAGCCGTTCAGCCTGAGCCGCTGTGCGAGCGCCCACACAAACGGACGGAAACCGACTCCCTGCACGATACCCTCGACACGGATACGCTTCGCCGCGATTGTATCCGCGCGTGTTTGCAAAGCTTTGCCCTGCTTTTCGAGCGGCGCTGCATACGCGGGCATTTCCAACTGCGTCTCCTCAGCAGATTCGCGGCAAAGCTTCTCCGAACGGAAGATCGAGCACGCGATCACCTCCGATTGGAGTGCGAAGAATCACAAACCCGGGATGCTCAGCCGTGACGCTTCCAATCCGGCATGCCTCGGGTCCCAGCGGATGCCGCCGCATGGCACCAACCACTTTGTCGGCGAATTGCTCCGGAACAAAAGCTATGAGCTTGCCCTCGTTTGCGACCAGCAGCGGATCGAGACCGAGAATTTCGCAGGCGCCGCGCACAGTATCGTGAATTGGGATCGATCTCTCGTCGATCTCAATCCCGACATGTTGACGCGCGGCGAACTCCGCTACGCTCGCTGCGAGTCCGCCGCGAGTGGGATCTCGCATCGCATGAATGTCGTGCGAGGCTGCCAGCATCGTGGCCGCCAGATCATGAAGCGCCGCGGTATCGCTCATCAGTTCGCCTTCGAACTCCAGCCCCTGACGGGTCGACATGATCGCGACCCCGTGATCGCCGATTGGACCCGAAAGCAGAATCGCATCGCCTGGCCGCACATTGCGCGATGACAGATTGACACCGGCGGGCACCACGCCGATTCCGGAAGTGTTGATAAAGACCTTGTCGCCGCTGCCTCTGCCAACAACCTTGGTATCGCCAGTCACTATCCGAACATCTGCGCGCTCTGCGGCTCGTCGCGCCGAATCAACGACGCGCTTGAGATCCGAGATTGGCAGTCCTTCCTCGAGGATGAACGCGAGAGACAGCACCTGCGGCTGCGCACCGCCCATCGCCAGGTCATTGATCGTGCCGTTGACCGCCAGCTCGCCAATGTCGCCGCCTGGGAAGAAGATCGGAGTGATCACATAGGAGTCAGTCGTAAAGGCAAGGCGCGCGCCGTCGAGCGACACGATCGCTTGATCGTCGAGCGCTTCGAGAGCCGGATTGCGAAAGGCCGGCAGGATGATCCTCTCGATAAGCTGCGAGGTGAGTTTTCCGCCGCTCCCGTGGCCGAGCGTAATCTGCTCGGTATCGGCACCAGGCAGCGGGCATTCCCCGAAAGGGCTGCTACCGTTAGATGACATCGTCCGCACCCATTGCGCTGCTCGTTTATCGTCCAGTCTCGCGCGGAGTGGTCGCAACGGGGCGTGACGGTGCATTGGACCTCGGGTCGAGGTATCTGCCGTATTGGTAGTAGGCGGCGCACGCGCCTTCCGCAGAAACCATCGTTGCGCCCAGGGGATTTTGCGGAGTGCACTGCTTTCCGAACGCCGAACAATCAAGGGGCTTCTTTAGTCCGCGCAGGATCAGCCCACTGATACACGTCGAAGATTCGCGTGTCTCGATCGCATCGACGTCGAAAATTTTCTCTGCGTCATGGTCGCGGTATTCATGGCTGATCTTGTAGCCGGAGTCAGGAATCGACCCGACGCCGCGCCATTGACGGTCGGCGACCTCGAATACTTCGGAGATCAGATTTTGCGCGGGCAGATTGCCAATCCTGCTGACCGCACGCGAATATTGATTTTCGACTTCGGCACGGCCGGCCTCGAGCTGACGCACAGTCATCAGAATCCCTTCGAGCAAGTCGACCGGCTCGAACCCGCTGATAACAATCGGCACGCGATAGCGCTCGCATACCGACTCGTATTCGCGATAACCCATCACGGCGCAGACGTGTCCCGGCCCGAGAAATCCCTGCACGCGATTTCCGGGCGCCTGCAGTATGGCCGCGATCGCTGGCGGCACCAGCACATGCGAAACCAGCATCGAGAAGTTTTTTACGCCCTGCCGTTTGGCATGAAATATCGCCATCGCATTCGCCGGCGCAGTGGTTTCGAATCCGATCCCGAAGAAGACCACCTTTTGGTCGGGATTTTCCTGTGCGACACGGACCGCATCGAGAGGTGAATAGACTACGCGAACATCGGCGCCGCGGCTCCTTAGCGTCAGCAGGTCGCCGCGGCTGCCGGGAACACGCAGCATGTCACCGAAGGAGGTAAAAATCACGCCGGGCCGGCTCGCAATCGAGTGAGCCTTGTCGATCATTTCAAGTGAGGTGACGCAGACCGGGCAGCCTGGACCGTGCACCAATTCGATTGCGCCGGGAATCATGCGATCGATTCCATAGCGGACGATTGAATGCGTCTGGCCGCCGCATACTTCCATCAAGACCCACGGTCGTGTGACTTCAGCGGCGATTCTTCGGACCAGGTTCGAAGCGACCGAACTGTTGCGATACTCGTCCAGATACTTCATCGCGGCTTCTCCGTCGATTCGCGGTCCGAAGCAAGCTCGGCGGTTTGCCCGAGTTCCTCCAGGATGCGGTACGTGCGCTGCGCTTCGTCGCGATCAATCTTCGAAATCGCGAAGCCTACGTGAACAACCACGTAGTCGCCTTGACCCGCTTCCGGGAGATATTCCAGGCAAACCTCGCGCGTGATCCCGCCGAAGCGAACTTTGCCCATCCGCAATTCGTCGTCGTCGCGGACCTCCACGATCTCACCCGGAATGCCAAGGCACATCGATCGTTCTCCAGCCTTAACTTTCGCGCTCCGCAAATGCCACGCCGAGAATGGCATCCACTCGGATCAGCATGTCACAACCATCAAGTAGCTGATACGTGAGATGAGCGCCGCGCGGATTCCGAAATCCGTAACCTCGACCTTCGCGGGCAAAGCCTCATTCGCAAGCCGGCGTGCGATCGCGACGCGGAATCGATCGTCGAACACGACGGAGTTCCATTGGATAAGAACAGGTGGTATTCCGGCACACTAATGCTCGCCCGGCGACGAGGAGGCCAACGATGAGCGCTTTTCGATTCGGCCCAGACAATCCTGCCGAGACCTTCGTGCCTCACGCGTTTCCAGAACAAACCATTGATACCGGCGAGGCAGTGATCAACTACGCCGTCGCAGGATCTGCAGACAAGCCGGCGCTCCTACTTATCCCAGGGCAAACCGAGTCGTGGTGGGGATACGAGCAAGCGATGGGCCTGCTCGGCGAGCATTTTGAGGCGTTTGCGGTTGACTTGCGCGGGCAGGGAAGATCGAGCCGGACACCGGGTCGCTATACCCTCGACAATTTTGGCAACGACATGGTGAGGTTCATTGCTCTCGCGATTAAGCGGCCCGTGGTCGTCGGCGGTCTCTCGTCGGGCGGGGTGATCGCAGCATGGCTCTCCGCCTACGCGATGCCCGGTACTATCCGCGGCGCCGTTTATGAAGACCCGCCGCTATTCTCTTCGGACGTCAATCCCGCTTGCGGACATTCCATCCGCCAGACCATCGGTCCGATCTTTGGGCTTATGAGCAAATACCTGGGCGATCAGTGGAGCGTGGGCGACTTCGCCGCAATGCAGAGAGCCACCAAAACGGAGCTACCGGGCTGGTTGTCGAATGTAATGTCGATGATGTCAGGTTCGGGTAGCGGCGAAGTCCCGCAAAATCTCAAGGAATACGATCCGGAATGGGCGCGGGCCTTTTGGGAAGGATCGGTTTACGCAAGCTGCGATCACGCCCGCATGCTGGCGAGCGTCAAATGCCCCGTCCTGTATACGCATCACTTCCGCAATGTCGATGAGACCCAGGGCGGATTTCTATTGGGTGCGGCTTCCGATCAGCAGGCCAAGCGCGTCTGCGAATTGGTCTCTGGCGCGGGCCAACAGATTGACTATAGGTCGTTCCCGCAGATGCCTCATTCGATGCACGGCACCGACCCGAAGTTGTTTACTCAACTACTCGTCGAGTTCGAGGGAAAACTGAGAGGCTAAGACCGAAGGAAGAAAAGTGGTGGAGCAGAAGGGATTTGAACCCTTCAATAAAAGCAAAAAGCCTAAGTAAAATGGGCGCTTTTTTGGTGACACTATTTCCCATTGTGTCTAATTTGGTGAAGTTTGCCCCTTCCAGGGGCAAAC